>NZ_CP134056.1:0-18172 GCF_045278815.1 Saccharopolyspora sp. ID03-671 | reverse complement strand
GGGCGCGTGAGGGCCTTGAAGAGGGGGAGGGGTGACCACCCGCCATTCTGTCCAAGTTTTTGGACAGTTCACCCGTTTGGATCTGTCCAAAAAGTTGGACAGTCGGGCATGATGAATACATCGCCAACGACGAAAGGAGCCCCACCCCCAGTGACCCGAATCGACCAGCCCGACGACGGCAGCCAGTTCGGCCAGATCGTGGCCCTGAGCGCGGTCTACCAGCGCGCCATCCGCGACGGACGGCCCACCGACGCAGCCGCGGCGCTGTGGCGGATCGAGAGCCTGGCCGCCCGACTACTGGACAACACGCTGCTGGAGGTCTCCAAGGAGATGAGCCTGCGGCAGATGGATGACGCGCTCGGCGAGGTCGACGTCGGCCCGGGCAGCCCGACCAGGACCACCATCGCCTACCGGATCAAGCGTGCCAAGGCCGCCCAGGACGGCGGAGCCGAGGACGACCCAACCAACTGAGATCTACGAAAGGAGCCCGTCATGGGCCTGTTCAGCAAGAAGACCGAAATCCGCGAGGACGTCGTCAACAACATTGCCGCGCACCTGCGGAACGAGTCCTCCGCCGACGTTGACGACATGGGCGCGATCAAGAAGACCGACGCCGCCCGCTCCGGTGCCAGCAACGCCGAGCTGCACGCCGCGATGGACCGCGCCTGGGGTCGACGCTGAGACGTCCGCCAGGTGCCTGAGACCAGGCAGCTGCTACCTGCCTGGTCTCACCTCGAACCGTATCGAGGAGAGGACCAACGTTTCCCAGCGAAGCGACCTGCACCATCGGGCCCGCCTCCAGAACCTTGGAGGCGGGCCCGATTTCGTCCTCGCTCATCGACCCCGCCGCATATACTCCGGGCGGCAGCCCGGAGATGTCTGGGGGCGTCGTGTCGGCATCACCCGACCGCCCCGCCTGGGTGTCCCGGTGTCGGCGCACAGGACGAAACTCGAGGCCATGAACGCGCCGCTGTCCTGTCCCGAAGGCCACCCGCTGGGTGCGGGCCGGGTCCTGGTCGGGTGGCGTCCCTGCCAGTGCCCCGGGTCTCACAACGGCGGACACCGCACCTGGACCTGCCGAGCGTGCCTCGATGCCGGCCGGGGCGAGGAGTCCGTGATCTTCGATAGTCGGCACGATCCCGCCAGCGCCTGACCGCCCGTGCGCGCTCATCCCCGCAAGGTGTAGCTCGGCGACCGGGACGGGAAGGGCGCCTCGCGCAACGCAAAAGGTCCCCGAGCGGATGGGCTCGGGGACCTTTTGCGGTTACGGTCCCTGGTGGGACCGGGCAGGTAGCAGCTGTCCGGTCCCGTCCAGTTATCCGGCGGTCACCGCGGCGACGGTGGCGGCGAGGGTGTCGGCCAGCGTCGAAAACACCGGCATGCCGGAGCGGTTCAGCTGGCAGAGCATCCGCACGTCGGGCTCGCGCGGGTAGTTCGCGTCGGCACCGACCACGATCCGGCGGCCTTCACCCAGGGCCTGGCCCAGCTCGAACATGGCGATGGGCTGGGTGGTCACCGTGCGGTCGGAGGCGGGAAACCACATCAGCGTCACGTCGGCGGCGTGCAAGTAGTGCTGCTCCCAGGACACCTGCTCCCAGCCCGCGTTCGGGTCGTGGATCGGGAAATCGGCACGGTTGGGGTTGAACACCGTCACGCCATGGGCCTGCAGCGCCTCGGCGGCTTGGGTGTGCCAGCGCTCAACGCCGGTGATACCGCCAGCGAGGAACACCGTGGGGCCATCAGTGCAGGTGGGCCGGTGGTAGTGCGGGGCCTCGATGTAGGCCATGAAACGGTCCTTTCGGTCGGTTTCCGGGTGGATCAGCTGCAGGGCCCGACAGCCGCGGTCACCAGGCCCTGCAGCTCGGGTGTTTCGCTGCTCGCCCATCACCCCTCTTCGGGCGCACGGGACAACCCCAGGGCCTCGCGCACCGCGGCGATGTCGTCGTCGCTGATCTGGCGGCGGGCGGTGGCGTAGGGCATGTCGGCGGCCTTGGCCAGGGTGTGCCAGCTGTAGCCGGGCTGGGTGCCGCCGGTGAAGTGCCGGCCGTAGGCCAGCAGCTCACGGATGAGCCGCTCGGCTCGCTTGCGCTGGTCGGCGGCGATGCTCAGCGCGGCCAGCAGCTCGTCCTCGTCGGTCGCGTCGACCAAACCCTGCAGGTTCTCGGCGTAGTCCTCGCGTCGCTCCTGCGCCTCGATGGCGGCGTCGTCGAAGGCCTCGGCGGGGGTAACCCCGCCTTCCTTCGGGTGCGGGTGGGCGATGCGGGCGATGTCGTTGATCCGGTTCGGCATGTGTTCATTATGACCTATATTGTTCAAAATGAGCAACACCATTCAAAATGAACTTGTCGGTGATCACGGGCACCCTGTCGTCACCTGCCGAGGTACCGAAGGGCGGACGCATGTCGATCTGCACCGCGCGTACGAAAAAGGGCCTGCGCTGCACGGTCAACGCAGGCCCGTCGGGTCTCTGCCATGTCCACGACCCCGCGCTGCAGTGCGGCGCGCCAACCAGCTCAGGTCGGCTGTGCACCGTCGCCACGGGCGGCAGGGGTCGATGCCGCAAGCACGCGGAGCCCGCCACTCCCGCTCGGCGCGTCCTGGTGGACCCCCAGGCCAGCGCTGCAGCGCAGTCGTTGGCGGCAAGCCTCGGCTTCCTGCACTTCGCCGGGGCGTCCTCCGCGCACGTGACGGACACGCTCAGCGCGGCCGTATCCCGATGGGGCCAGCAGCGAGGATTCCAGGTGAAGCGGGAAGTGCGGGCGCCTGCCGAAGCGCGTCCCGACCGGCGCGGCTACCTCGACCTCGTGTGTTTCGACGGCCCCCGGCCCGTCATGGCAGTGGAGATCGATCGAGGCAACAAGCAGTGGTCACACGACAAGCTCGCCGCCGTTGCCGCTCGCGGAGTGGCCGCGGTGTGGCTGCGATGGGGGTCCAAGACCCTCCCCGACCGAATCGCCGACGGCGTGGATCTCATCCACATGCCCATGCACCGCACCCGCACCGAAAAAGACATCGAAGGCAGCTGGTACAGCGACCCGTAGAGCCCGCCACACGAGCCCCAAAAGTCCGTTTCTGGACCGCGCATAAACCCGGTTATGTGCGGTAGGGATTGCTGCCGCCGAGTTCGAGCGGAAGTTCAGTAGTCCTCGGGGCCGTCAGGGATCGTGTGATCGGTGATGCCTGCGGCATCGGCCAACTGAGCCCGGAGGTCATCGCGCTCGAGAAAGTGCAGTTCCTTGTTCCGCAAGGCGTCGTAGAGGTCGGTCAGTGTGGATCCGAGGTTGCGCCATCGCTCGGCGCGGGCGGCTGCTTCGCCGGGGAGGACCTTGGCGAAGTGTCGTACAAGGGCGGGGTCAGGGGCCGAGAGCGGTTGAAGGTTGTAGCCGAGTTCCGTGACGACTTCAGCCAGTTTTGGTCCGTCCAAGCTGGCGCGGATTGCTTGGCGCTTGGTGTTGACCACCTGGAAGCCCAGCGCTCGAGCGAGCGTCATGGTGACGTGATTGGCCTGGCGGCAGACCAGCACCGGGACGATGTCCTCGTCTGGGAGATCGTGCTGCAGCCACGCCGCCTTGAATAGGAGCTGGTGCACCTCGTAGTCGCCCGAGTAGAGCCAGTGGCGAACGTTCTTGACCTCGATCGGAACCACATAGGTGCCAGTACGCCGATTTCCCTGCGGCTCGGTCGTGTACAGCCAGGCAGCGTTGTCGAGCGCGCCTCCACGTACAGAGGCGCCAGCGATCATCCTGGTTTGCCCGCTGTTTGGGTTCAGTGGGACGCAGCCGTTAATGGAGGCCTGCAGTAGCGCTTGGTGGACGATCGATTCTCCGTCGACGCCAAGGATGCCGGGGGTGTTCTGGGTGCCGCTTCCCCATCCGAGGTAGCGAGCGTGCAGTTTTGCTTTGCGCGCCTTGGTTTCCCTGATGGCGGTGTAGCGGAGGTGCTGATCGGCGGGGACGAGCAGGTTCACGTCGCGCTCACCTCTGGATCGGTGCGTGACCTGGCGCAACTTGCCGGTGCGCAGGAGGTGATTGCGAGCCCAGCCCAGGTGGTGTGGGTTGATACCGGAGATGTTGGAAGGCGCGTTGAGCCAGTCCGGGCGCTGGTCAGCCAGCTTGGCTTCGACCTCGGCAGGCGTGACGACGGCGAGTTCCCGGTCAACCAGTTCGAGGAGCGCCGACCTAGCGAGTTCCTGGTAATACTCTCTAGCAGCCATGCTGTGACCTGCACTTTTCTGGTTTCACCCAGATCGCGCCCCATATATAGAAGTGGATGCGGGATGCGGTGCCGTTCCCGCGAAGATCAGAGTTAGCACATGGTCCTACGCGAGGCGAGGATCAAGGCGCGGATCTGCGATGCGGGCAAGTCGACGTGTGCACCAGCGGTGACCGGCTGAGGATGGCCGTGTGGGAGGGGTGCCTCAGCCGCAGGGCGTGACGATCGTGTCCGTGCCCGCCCGGGTGCGAGGGCATCTGCGACGAGTGCGCCGCCTGCGAGGTCACCACCCTCGAGGAAAACCTCATGGGACCAGCCGACTGACAACGAGCGGGCCAGCAGATCGGGGTATGGCGCGGCCATACCTTAGTGCAGCCGACATCAAGGTGAGACGATCAGCGACATGGCTGAGATCGACGGTCAGCACGCGTGCGGCCCGCTGCCGGACCCCGCTCAACCCGGGGGCTCGTTCTACACCTGCGAGTGCGGACTGGGGTTCATGTACGTACCCACCGTCGGCTGGAAATGTGACGACCTGTTCGCCGGGGAGCCCTCCGAGGCGTTCAAGGCCCGCAACGACTGAGCCCGCGCTCAACCCACGCTCCGCTCAACCCACGACGCAGGCGAGTCGACGTGTGCACCAGCGGTGACCGGCTGAGGATGGCCGTGTGGGAGGGGTGCAGCGGCAGCAAGGCGTGACGATCGTGTCCGTGCCCGCGCGGGTGCCGGCGGGAGTGGACCGGCTCGACGTGCTCGTCGACGGGCAGCCGGTCGGCGACCTGCACCTGCGGCTGTGCACGGCCTGCGAGCGCGCCGTCATCGAGCACATCCGCATCGATCGCCACTACCGCGGGCGAGGCCTGGCCCGCAGGCTCGTCGAGGCCGCGACCGAGGGCCGCCGCAGCTGGCTCTGGTCCACCACGGAGATCGCCGACAACGCCTCGGCAGCGGGCTTCGCCGCCGCCGGCATCTGGCCCGGCCCGCCCCAGCCGCAGTGGTGCGCACACATGCGCGCCGCCGACGACCTCATGCCCTGACGGTGGTGAGTCCGATGGTGAACTACCGGGGAGTAATGGTGAATCGCTGGTGAGCGATGGTGAGCCTGTGGTGAATCACCACAGGCGCTTTCAGCGGCAACCTGGAGGCAAGCTCGGGGCAACCGACAGGCAACGGGTGGCGGTGTGACCAGGGTTAATGACACTTTGGTGCCAAAGTGCCGCGCGCCGCAGACAGGCCCCGGTGGTGGTGTGTATGGTTCACCAACAGTACAGACTGTGCGGGGCTGACCGGCGCGACTATACAAGGCGCGTATCGCTCGGAACCGGACACAAAAAGGCGGGCCCCGACCCGAAGGTCGAGGCCCAGACCTCAGAAGAAGTTGATCGGCAGCTGGCTCACCAGGTGGCCGCCCGAGACCAGCAGCGCGATCACTTTTCCAAGGCGCCCGGTCCACTTCCACAGTGGCCGGGCTTCTTCCTTTTTGTCCTCCGACCCTTCGGTCGGATTCTTGTCCTCCGGCTGGGCCGGAGGGGTGGCCTGGCGGATCACGAAGATCCTGATATTGAACAAGCCACCACCACCTCCTCTCGGTATCGAGTGACTCCAACGTGGCGTCGTATCCCCGGATGCGACGCCACGAAAAAGCCCAGGAGGCGTTCTGATCACTCTGGCATACCCCTCCGACCGCACCGCACCGCACGGCGATCCGGTGTGTCGGCGGCATGCCCGACGATCAGATGCGCGGAAGTCTAGCGGGCCCTCCCCGCAGAAGTGGGGCACGGACGCCCCTGGCTTGTGGATAACTTCGGGCCCGACGTGCTCGTCGACGGGCGGCCGGTCGGCGACCTGCATTTCGTGCTCGACGGCCGCTCGGCCTAGCGGTTCCGCATCCCGCACTGCGGGTTGTCCCAGCCGGTGATGATCTCGCCGTCGTCGCGCTTGCTACACGCACACAGAAGGGGTCCTCGGTCATCACCGAGGACCCCTTCTGCTGCCTCTAGGCCTAGAACCCGGCCCCTCTAGGTCTAGAGGGGCCGCTAGAGGCCTGCGGATGCTCTGACCAGCGATCTAGCGCCTAGAAGTCTTCGGTGACCGGGTAGGCGAACGAGTCGGCGTCGACCATCCACGCACGGACCGGCCGACCTTCGGCCGTGGTGGTGCCTGCCGCGGCCGGCACCACCGCCATCGGGCGGTGGCAGATGTCGATGCCGGTGAACCCGGGCAGGTCCTCAGCGCGCACCAGGCCGCGGTGCTCCTCGCTGACCACCAGCGGCCGGCCCTCGGCGTCCCATCGCTCGATGTCTCGGGATGGCAGCCCTTCCTCGAAGAAGGCCTCGTATCCGGTGGGGCTCCAGCTCAACGACGCAGGGACAGGCTTCGCGACTTCAGGCGTGCTCGCGTGATCCATGCCAGTGATCATCCCGCACGGTCCGACACCCAGGGCTGGTTTTTCGACGCGGAACGCCCGTTCAGAGCGGAGCGAGATGTGCAAAAAACATAGCTATTCGCAGGTCAGGGCTTACTCACAGACTTCCGGAGTCTGTAAGTCTGTGAGTTACAGACTCCCGGAGTTCGTCTTCGGTGTTGCCGTGGAGCTGATCGGCGTGGGCGAGCAGGAGGTCGACGGCGACGCGGATGAGCGTGTTGTCGGTGATGCGCTCGGAGTGGTCGGTTCGGTCGCGCGAGCGGTGCCGAGTCAGCTGGGCCAGTGCGTCGGCCTGGTCGGTCCGCACGCGGGCCTCCTTGCGTACCAGGGTCTGGTACTTCGGGAGGTCCGAACTCACAGACTCTGTGACTTCCGGAGTCTGTGAGTGTGCAGGTGAGGGCGTCGCAACGTGGTTGCCGACCTTGATCTGCTCGGGTTCGGGCTTGAGCGTCGGGCGGCCGACCGGCGAGCTTTTCCCGGGGCGCTGGCGCTGGGGACGCGGGTTCACGAGCCCATCTCCTTGATCAGCCGGGTGGCGAGTTCGGCGTAGATGTTGGCCATCTCGCGGCCGGGCGAGGTGCCGTAGACGCGCAGTGGGGAGGCGGAGTCGGCAGCGTCTTTGATCACGGCCCGCTCGTTGATGTGTGGTTCCCAGACCTGGTCTTGGCCGAAGGTCTCGGCGAAGCCTTCGATCTGGAAGGCGTGCGCGCCCACGTTGGCCCGGACGCGGCTGATGACGTAGCCGAGCATCCCCAGGCCGGGGTTGCCGAGCTCGGCGGAGTGGGCGTCGATGAAGTCCCGGAACCGAACGGCGCCTTCGACCGAGTCGTATTCGGGCTCGACCACCGCGAGCGCGTGGTCGGCCGCCGCCAGCGAGAGCTGCGTGAGGTGCCCCAGCGAGGGCGGGCAGTCGATCAGTGTGACTGTGTAGCCGTCGTCGGCGCCGGTGAGGGCGCGGCGCAAGCGGCCGGCCGCACCGATGACCGCGGCTTCGCTGATGCGGTTTTCCAGGTCGAAGCGGGCAGGGATGACGTGGACCCGCTCGCTGTAGGGCTCGGTCCAGCCTGAGGTGATGATCGCGTCCGCCGCGACGCCCTCTTCGCCGGACTTGACCACCTCCGAGGTGGTCAGCTCCGGGTCGCCGTAGCCGATGCCCAGGCGCCGTGAGGCGTTGGCCTGCGGGTCCAGGTCCACCACGAGCACCCGGTGCCCGGCTTCGGCCAGCGCGGCGGCGAGGTTGACTGTCCCGGCCGTTTTGCCGGATCCGCCCTTGTGGTTGCCGATCGCTATACGCGGCATGTTCTCCCTCCAGAGTTCCAGACTCTGTAAGTCACAGACTCCCGGAGTCTGTCAGGAGCCGGGGGCCTTGACCAGCACTGATCCTCGCCGGGCGTGCCGCAATCCTTCTGACTTACAGACTCTGCGAGTCCCAGACTTCGGTAGTTGATCGACCGTGTGGCCGGACTGGTGGACCGGGTGGCCGGCCACGGGCGCGGGCGTTCCGGACACCCGAGCTCACCGTCCGGCCGGGCCGGTGCAGCGGGTCAGTCGTGCCGCTGCGGCCGGTCGGCGGCGGGGGTGACGAACGTGCCGCGTCCGGTCAGGCGGGACAGCAGGCCTTCGTCGATGAGCACGCCGAGGGCGCGGCGGATGGTCGCGCGCGAGACCCCGTAGATCGAGGCGAGATCGGGTTCGGCCGGGAGGCGCTGGCCGTCGTCGAGGCGGCCCGTGCTGATCTCGGTGCGCAGGTCAGCGGCCACTTGGGCCCACAGGTGCGCGATCCGGCGCGGGTCGATGTGCTGGCGGCGGTCCTCCCACATGCGCACAGCGTGCGACCGGTGGTGACCTGCGGCGACACGACGGACTGTCTGGGGTCATATGCAGCTGTCTGGTGTTGTCCTATTGTTGTGGTGTGACCAGCACAAACGCGTGGCTTGCGGTGCTGCTGCGGCGGGCGCTGTGGCAGCTCGACGACGTGGCGCACGCCCTGCCGGCCGGTCGCTGTGATGCCGCGACCTGCGAGGAGTTGGCGGATCTGCTGGCCGAGCTGGCGGGCGCGGTGCGCGAGCACGGCCGCTCGGCGCCGAGGGGCTCAGGTGGTGCCGGGTACGGACTCGGCGCGGGTGCAGGTGCGGGCCAGGCGGTGATCTGTGGTGATCAGCGGGACGTCGAGGCGGGCCGCGAGGGCGACATACAGCGCGTCGACGAGCCGCATGTTGTCGCGCAGGGCCCAGGTGTCGTCGAGGAGGTCGGCCAGGGGGTGGCGGGTGACCGGCATGGCCGCCAGCGCCTGCAGGCCGGTCTTGACGTCGTCGGCGGCCAGGTGTCCGGCACGGTGGAGCCGCCCCAGGGCTGAGAGGACCTCGGCGTCGAGGTGTGCCGGTGCGTGCAGTACGGCGCCGGACAGCCGCGCGGTCACGGCCGGGGCGTGTTCCGTTCCGGCCAGCAGGTCCACGGTGCTGGAGGCGTCGAGCACGACCGGTTCCGGCACGGGGCCGGTCACCGGTCGTCGCCGAACTCGTCGCGAGCCTCGTCGAGGGCAGACAGCGCCGCGCTGGCCGGAACGCCCCGCGGTGCCGGCAGGCTGGCAAGCCACGCGTTGGTGGCGTTGCGCTGCAGCTCCGCCGAGATCGCGGCCTGCGTCAGCGCCGAGACGTTCAAGTGCGCCTCCCGGGCCTGTTCGGCCAGCGCGTCGGGTACGTACACGTTCAACCGAGCCATACACACATCATACACACACGCATCCTGACCAGGAAGAACGCGGAACCGTCGCACTGGTCGCACCCGTATCACCGGTATCACCAGTGCGATTGGTACGACTTTTTTGCGCTCCAGCGCTTCAGTGCGCACTGAAATCAATCCTCCGGACGCCTCGGCTCGCTCGCGAGCGCCGCTGCAGTCGGCGTGCACTGCGCCGGGAAGTGATCATGGGCGGGCGGGGTCTGACCTGCGGAGTTGGTTTCACTCGGCACTGAAACGATGGATCCGAGAAAGAGGCGATCATCGAAACAGATCGTGTCGTACGCTTTGATCGGCGCAGGGCTTTTACTTGGCGGTTTTGGCCGGCGCTTCAACTCGTAGCCCTCGTCGGCAGCTGCCGACGAGGGCTACGTTGCGCTTCAGGGAGCCTTGCGCGCCGCGAGTCCCCTGAAGCCGTCCGCAGGCGTGTCAGCCTGCGGCGCAAGCGCGGCAGATGTCGCCGTCTTGGTATCGCTTGCGCCCATCGGGACGAGGGTCGCGAGGATCGAAGGGGCATTGGCATGCGCGGCATCGCTCGTCCGGGTCGATCGCATCAGGCAAGTGCGCGTGGAGAGTGCCGAGGACCTTCGATTCGATGACCCCCTTGTGGCCACCGTTTTGATCGCCGTCGAGGCCCAACGATTCGGCCCAGTCCCGCCGGATCTGCTCCGCCTCGTCCAGCCGGGAGACAGTCACGTAGCCGGTCGCGGAGTTGCCGTCGATGTGCCAGCACAGCGGCACCAGTCGTCGACTGAGGGCGGTACCGATCAGCTCGCGGGTGACCGGGTCGATCTCGCTTTCCTTCAGCATCTGCTCACTCTCAGCACTGAAATGATGGATTTGGAAGAAGCGGTCCACCGGAACCCGCAAGCGCGGGTTCCGGTGGGTCAGAAGGGCTGGTTCAAAGATCCCGCCCTGAGGTGCGCCGTGGGGCATTGACCTACTGGGCGGGTGGTTTTCCTCGGCCAGGTGGGCACGGGGGCTCTCGTGGCGATCTCAGGCGCCTTTGCTGTCCTTCTGGCTGACGCTGGTGATCCTGCGCCGCGATCCTGGCTTCGGCAGCCCGGTGTAACGAGAGGGCAGGAACTTCGGCTTGAGGCCGCGGGCGAGTAGGTCTTCGGCGGTGAGGTCGTCGGTGTGCACTGCTTCCGAGGTTGGCTGATCAGCGCTCGTGTCGTTGCTAACCATGGTCAGCTTGGGCCGTGGAAGCGTGAGTTCGGCCAGCTGCATGGGCAGGTAAGTCGATGGGTTCTTGGCTTCACCGCACCAGCGGCGGAGCTGGGCGGCGAGGTACTCCTCGGTGTGGCCTTCGCTTAGGCGCTCGATGAGCAACTCGACGACGCGCTCGCGCGGCTCGGCGAGCAGGTACTTGCGTCGGGGTCCCAAGTGCTGTTTAAGGCCAGTGGTCAGCCTCTGAGCGATCTCCTCGAGCGCTGTGCGGGTGGAGTCCTTCTTCGGTCGAACTCCTTCCTCCTCCTGATCTAGATCAGCTCCGTGGCTGCCTGCCGCGAAGGAGGAACCCAAGGAGGAGGTCTTACTTAGAGAGCTTCCTTGAAGAACTTCTTTAAAACCCGCGTTTTCGCTGGTCCCGGAGTTAGAGTCACCGGATTTCCGCCCGGATGAGGCGGATTTCCGCCCGGATGAGGCGGATTTCCGCCCCTCAGTGCGACCAGCAGTTTTCTTCGTTTTGCCTGGTGAGGGCTTCGGCGATGCCTGAGGGGCGGATTTTCGCCCCTCAGGTGCGTTGGGCGTTTGTGTAGCTGCCTCGCGCCAACCCGGCCCGGGGTACTCGTCGAGCAAGGCGATGGCCGACTTCGGCCCCTGATAGCCCTGCGTGGGGAAGTCGTGGATCTGCCAGCGGCGGTAGTTTTCCCGGGTCTGCTTGCCCGTTTGGGGGTCGGTGACCCAGCGGCGAACTACGTCTCCCTCCGGGTTGCTCAGCAAGTGGGCCGCTTCCAGCTCGCGCAGTGCTGTCTTGACGCGGGTCTCGCTGCTGGGCTTGCCATTGATGCCGGGTAGTAGCCAGCAGATCTGATCAATCGACAACCGCCGCTTTCGGTCGCCCTTCTCGTGCATGATCGACCGCACGATCCAGTACAAGCGGGCCGCGGTTGCGCTGATATCGGGGCACACCGCGATCCAGTCCCGCATGATCGTGTAGTGCCAGCCACCGTTGTCCGGGGCGAGAAACTCTTGAGCCTCTTCCTGATCCACGTGTGGTTCCTCTCCAACACGCGGCCGGCAGATGGCGCTTCAAGGGGGGCTTGAAGTACGCTTCTGACCAGCGCGTGAACTTCCTTGGCGGGTAGGTCTCTGCGCTTCAACTCGCAGCCCTCGGTGTTGGCGCACCGGGGGCTGAGTTGTGTCTAGGGGTGAGTCTTACGCACGTCGTCCCTCCTTGGTGCTCGCTTCGTGGGCGTGTCGGTCGTCGCCTGGTTGATCGAGGACCGGGCGCGCAAAGAGAGCCGCGCTCGCGGTGTGATGCCCTTCGACCGTCCTGACGTGCTCAAATCCTTGTGATTGGTAGTAGCGGTGGAGCGCGGCGTTGGTGGTCCAAGCGTCAAGCCGCAGCCACTTTGCTCCCGCACTGCGAGCAACATGATCGGCGTGGTCGAGCAGCAGATCTCCGACGCCGTCTGGGGCTCGCCGGTCCTTGATCATGCGGTGGATGATCAAGGAATCGCGCAGCTCGTCCTCGGTCCACAGTCCGGGGTTGGTGTATCGATCGATGGCGATGGTGCCGAACGCCTCGCCCTGATCCCCTTCAGCGATCCACGTTTCACCTGCGGAAATTGACTGGCGAACGCGTCGGGCGAACTCCTCGGTGTCGATCCCGCGGCCGGCGCCTGCCCACTGGTCGGTGCCCACCGACGCGAGCCACTGTGCGGCTTCTCGGCGAAGGCGCACTATCTCGTCGACGTCATCGAACCGTGCGGGTCGAATCTTCACGATTGCCCCTCCAAGGAGATCTCGCCGATCCACTCGTTGCGGTCCGCGGGGTCGATCTCGCGTATCAGGCGAATCGGACGCTCCTCGTTCCACATCACTCGATCGAGGATGTTGATATTCACGCCGGGCGCAAGGTCAAACGTGCGCTGTTCCTCCTCAGTGGCGGGTCGCGAGCGCAGACGGAACGTCAGGCGCACGTCGCGGAAGCCAGCGTTGGCCATGCGACGGGCAGCGCCCTCGGGAATGTCATGCGGATCATCGACCCCGGCTTCGCGCGCGAGCGAGTAGGGGTAATACCCGATGGCCTGTGACCAGGGGATTTCGTCGATAAAGCGCAGCTGCTCGCGCACTACGACCAGCTCATCAGGCTCGATCTGAAGGGCTTCGGCAACCGACTTCGAAGCCGGGACGATCCGGAACTCGAAGTCGTGGCCCGGGGTGCGCCCGTTGCCGCTCGCCCAGGCAGTCCAGGTGTCGCCCTCGGAGTCGCGCGTCTGCCAGCGAGCCAGAAGCGGACGCCGTAGCGGTTGCAGGAGTCGAACGAAGGTGCCGGAGCGCCCGCGCGTCTCGATCAACCCCTCGGAGGCCAGCTGAGCTAGCGCAGCTCTCACGGTGCTTCGCCCCACTTCGTAGAGCTCGGCGAGCTGCGGTTCGGTTGGCAGCTTCGCCTCGGCGCCGAGCGGGAACTGATCGCCGCGGACTTCGAGGGTCCGCTCGTGCGTGATCGCGTCGCGCAGCTCGTCGGCTACCTCGCGGTACTTCGGCGTGGTCGCCACAGGTCATCCTCCATTGCGTCCATTTCGTACGAACGAATCTAACGCAAAGACTTGACAAGGTCCACCCTTGGTCCGCATCGTATGTTTCGTCCGAACGAAACGGATGAAGCAAACGAGAGGCCCCGCCGGGGGCATCCGACAGGGCCTCGAGATCGGATCGACACACGAGAGGAACGACCCGATGAACACGATCTTTGCAGCTGAGGCGGGTTTTTACGAGGGCTTGGCGTCGGAGCTTCCCGACGTGGAGCCGGACGTGGCGGACCTCGCCGCGATCGAGGGCGGCCTGTTCGAGCTGGTTCAGGACCACTTGCTGGACCTGGACGTGCAGCTGGCCGAGCTGGGGCACGTCGACGAGGTGGAGATTCGCCGGTACCGCCGGACGGTGCGCGCCTCGCTGCGCCCGATCGAGGAGATCGGCGGTGTTGCGGCATGAGCGCGGAGCTGTCGATCGCCGACATCGTGTGGCTGGAGAGCGTGGGCGTGGACGGTGTGACCGTCGCGGCCCCGCGGGGACCGGAGCGTTCGGAGTGGGCGCCGGAGCGGATCTTGCAGGCCGCTGCCGATGGCGCGATGCAGGTCTACGGGCTGGATGAGCTCGAAGAGGTCGTGACGACCTGGATCGACGGCCGCCCGGTGACCCAGCGGGAGCAGGAGCACATCACCGACCTGGTGGCCTCCGATCACCTGGTGCTGGTCGGCAACTGCGTGGCGCTGACGGCCCGGGGCCGGGCGACGTTGCGGACCTGGTCGAAGTACCGGCCGTGCCACCGCCGCGAGGGTGGTGAGCGGTCGTGATGGAGCTGTTGTTGTCGCTGCTGGGCTGGCTGGTGCGGGCGATGTTCACCGCGGTGCTGCCGTTTGCGCTGGTGCTGGGCCTGGCCGTGCTGGACGGGCTGGTGCGTACCGCGGTGCTGCTGGTGGTGGCGCCGCTGGTGGTGGCCGCCTACGTCGTGATCCAGGTAGCCGATTCCGCCGGGCACCACGTGCCCGCTCCCCGTCTTCCTCGCCTGATGGAGGTGCCGGCATGACCTACCGATCGGTGAACGGACGCCTCTACATCACCTCTTCGACTCCGCTGGAGGAGCAGGTGCACGACGACTACATGCCGGCCAACTGGCGGGTGGACACCCTGCCGGTGGCCCCCGTGGACGAGGACACCGAGCCCGCCGAGCCCGTCGCCGAGCGAGAGGCCGTTGAGGCGATCAACCAGGACGAACCCGCCCCGGAGGCGCCCGCCGACAACGCCCCGTTGGGTCCGAAGTGGTCGCGGCAGCGTCGCGAGCGGCTCGACGCAGGGGAAACCCGCGCGGTGCGCCGGTTGCGCCGGGGCAGTGCCGAGGCCGAGCGGGTCTCCGAGATCGCCGACCCGAAGGTCATCCGCAAGCAGAGCGCGGTGGACAAGGCCGCCGAGCTCGAGGATCTCGCTGAGGATCCGCGGGCTGAGGCTTACGGCAACCGGCGGGCCCGGTTCTGGCTGTTGCTGATGGCCGCGGCCGGTATCGCGCTGGGCGTGGGGATCTCCTCGTCGACCGCGCAGCAGACCATCGCCACGTTCATGAACTGGGAGCCGGGCACGCTGGCCTTCCTCGCCGCCTACGGCGCGGACCCCGCGCTTGGGTTGGTGCTGTTCGCGACGCTGGGCGCCCGGATTCTGGCCAGCGCGCGTGGGGTGGAGATCCCGGTGCGGGCCCGCGAGGCGCTCAATCGGATCGAGCTGCTGCTGTTCGTGCTGATCGCGGTGCTCAACGCGGGTCCGAGCCTGGGTGCGCTGCTCGCCGATGCGGTCGGTCTGCGGTTCGGTGAGCTGGGTCCGGACGTGATGGTGCTGGTGATCCACACGCTGGGGCCGGTGCTGGTGGCCACCGGGGTGTTCGGCGTGCCGTTCATGGCCCTGATCTTCGGTGAGATCACCGCCGCCACCAACGCCAAGCGCCGCCAGGCCGCCGCCCCGGCTGCGCCCGTGGGTGCCCCGTTGTCGCTGGTTGAACGCCGGATGAGCGTGCCGCCCAAGTGGCGTGAGGACTTCGACCGGGCCGTCGAGCTGATCACCGCCGGAACCATGCCGGTCGATCCCTCGGGCAGCGAGATCCTGCGCCACCTCGGCGGTGATGCGGCCAAGAAGCCGAGCTTGCGCCAGGCGCTGGCCGGGTACCGGCCGCTGCGGGAGGTGAGCGCGGCATGAACGCCCCCGAGGAGCACAGCGAGGTTCTCGCCGAGGTTGAAATCCGCGCCGCTGGCCGCAAACACCAGGTCAAGCGCGGTGTGAGCCGGGGCCCGAAGTCGATCGCCAAGGGCGCCTGGCGCTGCGAGGGCCAGTGGCAGTGCGCCGACCAGATGGACATCTGGGAATGCGCCGACCAGGTCGAGCTGGACGAACGCCGCAAGCGCGGCGAGGACGACGAAGACGACGACTGAGAACACCCAGGAGAGGGCACGAACCCGTGTCGTGTCCTCGATGGGCGAGTCAGTCGACCAGGAAAAACCAGGTGAGGCCGGGCGCCCAGTGCGCCAACACAACCGCCCGGCCTCCGACCCCGGAAGGGATCACCGCTGATGATGTCGCAGCCGCAGGAGAACAACGAGATGGGCGATGTGGTGCAGGGCCCGTGGGCGGCGTCCGAGCCCGCCCGGGGTCAGGTCATTGACGCCGAGATCGTCGAGGACAGTACGGCGGTGACGCCGAAGCCGCAGGCGCCACGACCGGCCGCGCCGATGGTGCGCTCGTACCGCCCGCTGACCGTCCAGCAGGCCGGTGGCCGCTACGCCTACGGCCGGTCGCTGGTCGCGGCCGGCGCCAAGCGGATCCCCTCGGCGATGGCCGATGCGGTGCTCAACCGCGTGAAGCTGGCGCACTTGCGCGAGGGCAACCACCACCGGGGCGACATTTTGCCTGCTCAGCGCAACGTCTACGAGACTGAGATGCGGGAGCGCCGCGAGCGTCGCCGCAAGATCGCCAAGGCGTTTTTCGTGCGCAAGGCCCACGTCACCAAGCACGGTCGCCGCGGCACGTCGGTGAAGGAGGCTGTGCGGCCTCGCTGGGAGACCGTCGTTCCGATCGGCGCTGAGGTGGCCAACGTCGCCTACCCGAACACCCCGGTGCTGTCGCCGCTGGTTGATGGCGCCAACGGGGCCGTTGGCGGGTTCTTCGACGCGCTGCTGGGCAACGTCGGCACGGCCGTGACTGACTTCGCGGCCGGTACCCCTGGTGCGCTGACCATCGCTGGCGGGCTGGCTGGGCTGGTTGCCTGGCAGGCCACCCGCGAGCACCAGGACCGGCAGTCCAAGCTCGTCGAGCTGATGAGCGCGGACGGCAACGCCGACCTCATGCCGGACGTGCCGGCCGACGTCATCACCGCGGCCTTCCGTCACGCCGGGGTCCTCAAGTCCGGGTCGGCCAACACCCCTGGTCAGCATGTGGAGCTGCTGTCGCCGGTCGTTGACGACGGTGACGCGTGGACGGCGCGCCTGCAGCTGCCCAAGGGCATGACCTACGTGAAGGTGGCCAAGCGCCGCTCCGAGCTGGCCTCGGCGCTGGACACTGACACCAAGAACATCAGCATCGCGCCCAAGCCGGGCGCCGAGCGGCAGCTGACCCTCACGGTCTACCGGACGTTGCCGTTCACCGGGGCGCCGGTCGCGCACCCGGTGATCAGCAACAACCGCCGGATCAGCTTCGCTCGCGAGGGCTTCCCGGTCGGGTTGGACCTCAACGGCCAGACGGTCTCGATCCGTCTGTCGCGCAAGTCCAGCCCGCACGGGCTGATCGTCGCGGCCTCCGGCATGGGCAAGACCGTGCACCTGCGCAACCTGATCCTGTCGGCGCTGGGCAGTGACGACGCCGAGATCGGCGGCGTCTACGACGGCAAGGCCTCCGGCGACTACGACGTGCTGCGCGAGGGCATGGACTGGTACATGGACCAGCAGGAGAGCGCCGCGTGGTGGCCCGTCCTGGCTGACCTGCTGGAACAGGAGGTCGCCAACCTCCCGGAGCGGCAGCGCCGGATCAAGGCGGGCGAGAACGTGCCGATGCGCCTGATCATCCTCGACGAGTTCCAGAACGCGTTCGGTAAGCCCTCCGAGCGCACCTCGTCCAAGAAGGACGACGAGCCGCCGTCGGCCGCCTACCGGGTGGTGGCCGCGGCCGAGGAGATCTCGCGGCTGGGGCGTGCTGCCGGGGTCGCGCTGGTGCTGGCCTCGCAGCAGTTCGACGGCAACGTCCTGCCCTCGGCTATCGAGGCGAACCTGCTGTGGCGGATCGTGGGCTACGTGAGTTCGAGCTCGGTGGCCCCGAAGGACTCCGTGGGCGAGGCCGCCGCCCTCTACAACCTGGAGCCCGAGAAGGAGTTCACCCGTGACCAGCAGGGCGCGGCGATCGTCATCGCACCGGGGATCGACCAGTACGCCACGGCGCGTGGCTGGTTCCAGGACGACGACGTGATCGCCGAGGCGGTGCGCGAGCTGGTCGGCGAACGCGCTGCTCAGGCCCATTCCGGGCCAGTCCTGCAGGTCGTCGACGGCGACCAGGCCGACGCCGAGACCGAGGTCGACGTGCCGGAGATCAGCGCCACGACTCGGCAGGTGCTGGCCGCGGCTGCCGAGGTCTACGCCGATGACGATGCCGAGTGGATCGCCGCCCACGCCCTCTACGTCGAGGTCGTCGAGGGCGAGCTGGGCCTGACCGCCGATCAGGCCTTGCGCACCGAGGTCGGCCGGGAGCTGGTCGGCGCGGGTGTCGAGCGCACCCGCAAGGACCTGGGCGAGGGCAAGGTGACCGTGTTCCGCCGCTCGGACCTGGTGGAGATCGGGGGTGGGCTCGAGGCCGCTGCCTGATCGCTGACTCGCCCGGAGAACGCCCCCGCGCCTGCCTCCTGGCGCGGGGGCGTTCCGCGTTCGAGCGCGGTGTCGGCGCGCTCTGAGGGTCTGTCGCGAGGCCTGTCCGGGGGTCTGTCCGAGGTGTGTCCGGACAGACCCCCGGCACACCCCCAGACACACCTCTGATTTGCCCGCTGAACTGCCGTGATCGCCGTTGTGGGCTATCCCTACCCCTCCCCCTCTACGGGGCCCTGGG
>NZ_CP134055.1:0-47471 GCF_045278815.1 Saccharopolyspora sp. ID03-671 | reverse complement strand
CGAGCAGCAAGGAGCCGCATGAGCACCGACGAGTGGGACGAAGCCCTTGTAGCCGACGACGAGGACACCGAGGCCGACGACCAGCCCGAACCGCTCTTCCCGAACGTCGAGGCGTGGGTGACCGAGTGGTTCGGGCCGATGATGCGCCGCCAGTTCACCGGCGCCACCTGCTGGTGCCCGGAATGGTGGCAGCACGGCGAGGTGATCTCCCGGCTCGATGCGCTGTGGCGGGCCTGGGAAGCGCTGCGGCTCGACGCCTCCACCGGCATGTCGGTGTGGTGGAGGGACCACCTCGACCCGCATTGGTCCTTGCTGACCGACGTCGACCGCTCGCCCATGAGCCTGTGCAGCGTCGACAGAGGCCACAAGGGCGAGCACGAGGCGCTACCCATCACCCCAGCACCGCCCGGCACTTGGGGAACCGCCGGCTGACTTCCGGCCCCCATAACGTGATGCCCCTGATGAGGACTTCCGGAGTCCTCATCAGGGGCATCACGTTATGGGGTGAGCGATTACTCGCCGCGCTCGTGCCCGCCGTGCATCCGATTCATCCACGGCCTGCGATGCGGCATCCGCGCCCCGTCACCACCAGCAGCCGACTCGGGCGGCGATGAATTCAAGTTGAGCTCCTCGGGCGTGGCCTGACCCGCGAGTCGAGCGGCCTCCGATCCATCCGCCCACCGTCCACCGGCCACGTCACGAGCCGTCTCTGGGTCGACGTAGATCGTGCTGCTGCCGGACTCGCCTGGGTCGATCGCGACGATCCCCGGGTCGGTCGCCGTCGCTTCGCTGGTCGCACTCGCTTCGGGCCCACCGGGTGCTGTGGGGGCGTCGTCGAGATGCTTGTCGACGGTGGCCGGAGTAACCAGCACCTCCCGCGCCAAGCTTCCCTCCCGCGGGCCAACGATGCCGCGCGCGTGCATCGCGTCCATAAGCTGCTCGGCCTCGTTGAGGTCGACCCCGAGCTTGCGGCGCAACATCGAGGTCGACCCGAACCGGGTTCGAGCGACCAACTCCGCAGCTTCACGCAACCGGGCCGGTTCAGCGCTCGCCACCACCGCCTCGGCTTCGGCTGCAGCAGCCCCACCTGTACGGCGCATCGCAGCATCCTGCTGCGCTTCGAACGCCTCCGGCGTCAGCTTCTCGTCAGGGGCAAGGTGGGTATTCAGATGCCGCTCCATGCGCCAATGCAGGACAGCACCGACATCCTTCGCCTGCCCGGCGACGTCGGTGCCATCCAACGGCCGCTGCTCGCGCACGTGCTTCAGCAGCAGCTCCGGGCTGTATCCGGCATCAGCGGCCCTGTTCATGCTGGCCTGCAGCGCCCCCCACCCATCAGAGTTCAGCACCTGCTCGGCTTCGTCCTCGGTCAGCGCCGTCGCGACGCGCTGCACCTGCAGATCGTGCTCCGCATCGCCTGTGCTGTAGAAATCCGCCAGAGCCTCCGGCCCCTTCTCGGCACTCGCAGCGGGTGCGGTGCCCTCCGCCTGCCGGGTTTCCTCATCGCGCTGCAGAAGCAACATCAAGGCCGCGTAGTCGTCGCTGGTGCGCTGGTGGACCTGGTCCGGCTGCCAATGCACACCGGCGGCACGCATCCGCTGCTGAACCATCGCCACGGCCCGCGCAGCGCGCGTATCGAAGGACGACCACGCGGCGGCTGAGGCGAGCGCCTGCCCGAGCTCGGCGGGGTCGCCTTCCATCGACCGGAGTCGGCGCCAGCTCACCGCAGCGAGCTCACGTTCCGCCCGAAGGCGCTGCTGCAGTTCGCGCGCACGGGCCTCCGACTCGGCCGCCGCGCGTTCGGCGTTGCGGGCGTGTATCTGCATCGCGATCTCAGCAGCCGACATCGCCATCGAGGCGTACATCGCGAGCTTGCGCGCCGTGCTGGTCACCGATTCGGTTGTTTCATCGACCATGTCCGGTGTCCTTTCCGCGGTCCTGGTTCCACGGCTGCTCACGGCTGCCGCGCTCGTTCTGTTCCTGCTGCTGTTGGTCGCGGCGTCGACGTTCGGCTTGTTCCTGCCGTTCGCGTTCTGCCTGCACCTGCTGTGGCGAAGGCGTGCTGCGCAGGTGCTCCAACATCTGCGCGGCGGCCCGTGCTGCACGGTCAGCCTGTTCCTTGCGGCCGGCCAGCTCGTGAGCTCGTTCGAGGGCCTGCACCAGGCGGCCGATCTGCATCGTCACGGTCGCGACCGCCACTGGCCCGCCGTGGGCCACCAGCGCCGCATCGGCGACCGCCCGCGCCACTCCGGCCATCGGCATCAACACGTCGACGCGTACCGGAGCCGGATCATCCTCAGCGACCTGCGCGGCCGAGGCGAGTGCGTCGGCAGCCCGCGCCAGCTGGTGTCGTTGCGCCGGTGCCACCCGGTGTGACAACGCCGCGAGCACGCCGGCCGTCTCGCGGGTCGCCGCGTTCCATGCGGCCGCGTCGTGTGGGTCGACTGCCGCCAGCGCTGTGCGTACCTCGGCAACGCGATCAGCGGCCTGGTCCCAGGCCTCGGCGCGCAGCCGTCGGTTGGCCAGCTGCCTGCCGGTTGGCATGTCCCGCCAGCCTGCCGGGTGCCACTCCCGAAGGTTCTCGGCGGCCTGGTCCTGGTCTGGTGCAGGCCACAAGTTCCGCAGCTGGCCGAGCGCGAGGTCAGTGCTGAGGTTGCCGCCTCCGAACCACACGGGTTTCTCGCCCTTCGGGGGTTTCAGCGCAACCGAGTAGCCCGCCACGTGGTTGAACGCTCCGCCGTCTACTGGCGGTTCCCAACGTGCACTCACGAGCACACCAGCACGCCGGACGCGCTGCAGGAACTCGGCCTCACTTCGCGCGCCGGTCGCAGCCCCGCGAACAGTTCGCGCCAGCTCCGACCGGGCCGGTTCGTGCCGTCCGGTCCGGTCGGCAATCTCCAGTTCCGCACGGCTCAGACCCGCCATCCCGGCACCGCGACCGCGACCGGTCCGCAGGTCCCACTTGGCCGCGAAATGGCGCCGGACTTCGCCCCACTTGCCGTAGTCGCCGTGGATGTCCGGCACGCTGCCGTCCTCGCGGCAGAGGCTCGCGACGAAATGAATGTGGTCGTTTCCGCTACCCGACTTCCCATGCCGCATTGCAATCCACGGAACCGCAGCACGTCCGGCCTCATCGGTGAAGCCGAGCTTGGCCGCGCCGGCGCGGGCGA
Source organism: Saccharopolyspora sp. ID03-671 (assembly GCF_045278815.1). NCBI lineage: Bacteria > Bacillati > Actinomycetota > Actinomycetes > Pseudonocardiales > Pseudonocardiaceae > Saccharopolyspora > Saccharopolyspora sp. ID03-671. Next base: position 44,301 of record NZ_CP134055.1, on the reverse strand, counting down.
CCTCGGCCCACTGCTCGTCGGTCAACTCGCCATCGTCAGCGTGGATGGACACTGACACGTGGTAGACGTGCTCACTGGGTTCGCGGCCATGCAGCCGCAGCGGCGCTTCCATCTCACGAGCGAGCAAACCTCGCGCGAATGAGTCGAGCTCGTGGTGCACGTACGTCTCGTCCCACGCGGCAACCATGTGCGGATCGTGGTGCTCGTTGGCCCGGCCAGGTCCCCAGAGGTACTCAAGAAGGCCTCTGGTCCTAGACCCGCGCTTCGGGCTGACCTTCGTGTTCATGACCGCGGCCTGAGTTCGGGTGCGATCGAGTCGAGCACCGCATCAAGTCGCTCATCCATTCCCGCGATACGCGCCGCATGGTGCCACGCCTCCGGCGGAATCTCGCCGGTGGCGTGCGCAGACTTCGTCAGCTGGTTCAGGTTGGTCGCTGAGCCGCGGATGACGCGCTTCAAGGCGTACACCTCGGCAACCAATGCGCGCACCTGTGCTGGTGACATCGATGGGCTGCCCGAGCCAGTGGCGAGGCTCTGCAAGCCGGACAGAACGAGGTAACTCGGCAGCTTCAGGTTGCAGGCAGCAGCACGCGCAGCGAGGCTCTCATACTCGTTTTCGTTCACGAGCACTTTGATCTGCTTGTGACGTCCTCCCTCGTGACGTACACGACGTCGAGCGTTAGCGGTCGACGCGTCGTCAGTAGTCACGAAACCTCCCAGAGCGTAGCGACGGACACACCCCAGTGTGTCCATCTGACTGCCCCCAGGCAAGTCAGATTCTTAGATCAGGGGACCTGATCTACTATCTTGCTCGGCTGAAAGCCGCTGCCAGACTCCAGCCTCAGCCGAGCACGGTTCGTCGTGCGATAGGAGCGTTCGCGCGCTGCGCGCGCTACGCTGGCCGGCATGAGCGTGGACCCGATCAAGGCGGCCCGGGACATCGAGGCCCGGCGGGCTGACGAACGCCTGCAGCACATTCGAAACCTCAAGTCGGCGATCGACTCGGACGAACAGATCGCCGAGCTCAAGAGCAACGCGAAACGGGCGCTGAACGCCCTTCCTGAGCAGCTCGCGGGCCCGGCAAAGACGGCTTTGGATGCTCTGACCACGCTGAGGTCGGCGGCGCATCAGCAGGTCAACGATGCACGGAAGGCGGCTGTGGCCGGCGGCTGGACTCCGGCTGAACTGGCCGAACTCGGCCTGGGTAAACCCGCCCGGAAGCGCACCAGCTCCACAAAGCAAGCCCAGTCTTCGACGGCGTCTTCGGACGCCTCTTAACCGCAGGTCACGGACGACGAAACAGGGGCAGGACACCTAGCGTGTCCTGCCCCTGTTTCGTGCGCTGTGGTGTCAGCTGGCGGTCAGCCTCAGCTGCCGCTGTTCAGCGCGCTCGACTTCCTCCCGGACCTCGGCGCGGCGCAACCGCCCCCAGCGCTCGCTGTAGCCGAACTCCTCGCCGAGCGCGGAGCTCGTCCACCGGTTCGGATCCTGCCGGACCAGCCGCCGGGCCTTCTCGTTCACATCATCCGTGACCGGCACATCATGCCGATTGGTTTCCGGTCCGATTACATGGCGTTCCGCATCGGCATTCGCTTCCGATGCCGTTCCGGTCGTTCCGAGGGACTTTCCGCTGGTTCCGGTGGCCCGTCCGCGCGGCCGAAGGCCGGCCGCGGTGCGCGTTACCCGCTGCACCCGGACGACCGGGCGCGGGCGACGGCGACGGGTGGACGCACCGGGCTGGGTTCCGGTCTGCCGTTCCGCCTCCGGGGCTGCAGTGACGTCATCGGAACGCTCCGGCATCGTGTCGTCGTTGCCCTCATCAGCGGAGGCGTATCCCGCGGTGAGCTGCGCGGCGGCGTGTGCGTGGGGCCCGCTCGCGCCGGTGCGTTCGTGGCGGTCGTCGTGCGTGCCGGTGAGGGCGGTTCCGGCAACGGTCGTGCCGACCAGTTCCGGTACCGGAACGGACAGCAGCTGTGTCCGGAACGCCTCGACCGTTCCGGACCGGTCCGCCATGCACCGCAGCAGGAGCAGGCCCGGTCGGAACCGGAACCGGCGTGCGCCGTTCCGTTGCTCGAAGTCAGCGCGCATCTCGGCGAGCACGACGTCGAACACCGCGACCGCCGCGATCGGCAGTCCGGCGGCAACCAAGCGGGCTTCGGGAGTGAGCTGGTGAATCCAGTTGATCCACGATGAGATCGCGGTGAACGTCCACATCAGCAGTCGGCCACGCATGGCGCTGCGGCCGTAGAGCGACGCGCGGTAGGTGATGAGGGTGGCGCCGAACGCGGCGCCATCGAACGTGGCCGGGATCAGCCACGCGGACCAGTAGCTGAAGCCACTCATCTGGTCTTGGCCGTAGGCGTGCAGGCCGACGAAACTCGCGCCCCAGCCCATCAGCGCGGCCAGGGCGACGAACAGCAGCGCCGCCGTCGACAACCACCATCGTGCCGCGTCGTCACCGTCGCGACGTGCTGCATTGCCGGTCGATAGCATGGTTCCTACCTCGTTTCAGGGGTGCCGGCGGGCGGAACTTCTTGGTGGGAGGGCCGTCCGCCGGTTTCATTTCCGGGTTGGTCGCGGGCTCGATCTACTCGGTTGGCTCCTGGTCGGCGGCTGTGGCCTGGCGGATCGCGTCGATCCGGGCCTCCGCATCGGCACGGATCCGGTCCGCCTCGGAACGGGCTCGGTCGAGGTCGTCACGGTGTTGCTGGCGAACCTCGGCAAGCTCGGCACGGAGCCGCTCCACTTCGGCACGCAGCTCGGAACGCTGCTCGCGCAGGTCCTCGGCCAGCGCCTTCGAATCCGCAGCGGCCTGTTCCGCGCGCGCGGCCTGCTGGCGGGCTTCCTGAACCTGCTGGTCTGCCTCAGTGCGGACCTGCGCCAGGTCGGCGGCGTGCTGTTCGGCGCGCTCGCTGAGGATGCGGTCGCGGTCGGCGCGGACCTGGCGGCCGTCGTCCTCAGCGGCCTGCTGCACCTCGGCGACGCGCGCCTCCGCGTCGGCTCGCACGCGCTCGGTTTCGGCCTGGGCGGCCTCGGCGGCGCTGCGGGCTTCCTCGGCCGCCTGGCGCGCTGCTTCTGCAGCTGCTTCCGCGGCCGCCTGCGCTTCGCGGGCCTCGTCGGCCTCGGCATCGGCGTCCTCACGAGCGGCCCGTTCGTCCTCAAGATCGGCGCGGGCCTGGTCGCGTTCGGCTTCGGCCTCGTCGGCGCGGTCGTTGGCGGCGGCGATCTCCCGCTCGGCCCGACGCCGGGCGGCCGCCACCTCGCGACCGGCGGCGTCGACGTCGGAGGCCACCGTCAACGACTCGGCGTAGTCACCCAGGGCCCTCTGCAGGCCGTTGACCAGCTCGGCGATCTTCTGTGCCTGCTCGCTGGCGCTCAATCGCGCGAGGTCGAGAGACAGCTCCCTCTCCTCGTCCTCGGCGGCGGCCGGGGCGGCGGTGGCGGCCTGGCGCCCGGCGACCGCCCGCCTGCGGTTGTTGGCGTTGATCCGGTTGTGCTCGACGCCGTCGACCCGCTGCCCGCAGTAGCGGGCGGGCCGGCCGGTGCCCTGACGGCGCGGCACCTCGTTCGTGCACCCGTCGGGCCAGTGGCACCTGGCCCGAGCGTCGCCGACATCGGCGGCGGGCGCGGCGGCCGGGCCGTCGCTTCGTTCATCGGTCATGCCGATCATCCTACGGCATTTCGTCGTTTCGCGTCAATTCGTTTCAGTGTTTCGTATCGATGTTTCGTGTCAACTCGAAACGATTTGATATGCGATCGCACACGATCCGGACCGCGCATAACTGCCGCTCCGGGTGGTGTGGCCCGCCGAACTGACTGCGAAAACGAAGGAGCCCACGGCCATTCGGGGCCGTGGGCTCTCCAGTGCTTGCCCGCTACGGCCGGTCGCGATCGACCTCGGCCAGTAACTCCTGGATCCGCTCGGGGGCGTCGATCAGCCAGGTCAGGGCACGGGCGTAGTCGTAGCGGCCGGCCTGTCGCCCCTCGTGATACGGGCACAGGGCGCGCCCCAGCTGCTCGTCGATCCACTCGCAGGCCGGGCAGTGCTCGGCGTCGGCGGCGTCGTAGGCCAGCAGCGGGTGCTGGGCGGACTGCTCGGTCATGATCCGGTCCCCTCCGGGGTGTCGGCGGCGGCGACCGCGGCGGCGGCGTCGCGCCACGTGGGCGTGCTGGCCAGTGCGGTGCCGTCGGCGAGGGTGGCCGTCCACGTGACGCCGATGGGGTCGAGGTCGGGGCGGTCGGGCACCTCGAAGGCGGGCGTGATCGTGGCGACGAGCTCGTCGGCGTCGCGTCGGGTCACGTCGATCTGGTGGGGGGCGGTGTTCTCGGGCCAGGCGGTCAAGGGCGGTGCGTCGCGACCGAAGACCGCGCCGCCACCGCTGAGGGCCAGCAGGACGTCCGGGGTGGTGTCGTAAGGGCGCCGGTCGGCGGCGGGGAGGATCAGCCAGGCCTCGGCCAGGTACTTGGCCCGGTCGAGCTTGGTGCCCAGGCCAGGCCCGATGAATCCGGTCTGCTCGTGCTCGTCGGGGTGGTGGGTGAAGTGCCAGCCCTTGTGCGTGCCGCGCCCCCAGGCCGAGGCCGCCTCGCGGGAGAGCTTGATGATCTCGACCTCGCGGCCGGCATAGCGGGTGCGCCATCCCTCCGGGCTGCGCTCCCAGCGCAGCAGCCGCCCGAACCAGGGTGGGCGCGTCTCGGCGGGTCGCCGGGTAGGCCAGGTGCGCGTCCCACCAAGGCGGCGGTAGCGCTGCTGCAGCGCCTGCCGTGAGCGCCAGCCCAGCCGCTCGGCCAGGCTCTCCCAGGTCGCGCCGCGGTCCAAGGCCGCTTCAAGCAGCTTGCGCTCGTCGAGCTCCAGCCGCGCGCGCTGATCGGGGACGATCCGCAGCGCGTCGACGAGGTCGTCGGCAGCCAGGTCCCGGCCGTCCTCGAGGGCCAAGTTGATGCAGACCGCGGCCAGCAGGTCGTCCATCAGCGGCGGGCGATCGGAGCCGGAGCCCGGCACCAGGCGCTGCAGCCGCGCAGTGATGGCGTCCTGGGCCTCCGTGTAGAGCATTCCCACGGTGGGATCTTCTCGGTTCATATTGTCAACGTACCGTTGACAATGATTCCGTCAATAACTTATTGACAAACCCACCCGAATGGACCGCCTCGCGCGCCCCAAATGTCCAATTCAGCACCGCGCATAATTGGACTTATGTGCGGTATACCGTTCCGCACGTTTCCGCACGATTTGCGTGCGCCACGTTCCACGCACGGTTAACAGCTCGTGCGTCTGTTAGACGTATGGTTCAGTGGTCGACGTAGGGGAGCTGTGTTGACTCTTGGCCTACGATGGGGACATGACTGACGACCGGGTGACGATCCGCGAACTGACGCACGAGTCGCGCAAGGTGTTCGACCGGCTGCAGCACGAGCGGCGGCTGGTCATCACCAACGCGGGCCGCGTCGTTGGCGTGCTCAACGCGCCCGACCCCGATGAGACGCAGCTCGACGAGTGGGCCGCCGCCGGCCAGGCGCCGGCCGATTGGCGCGACCGGCAGCAGGGGCTGCGCTCGTTCCTGGCCCATGCCCCGGTGCGCACGTCGCCGGCGGGCGACCGGTCCGCCTCGGCGGCCGTGCTGGCCGACCGCGAGGAGACCGACAGGTGATCTACCTGGACACCTCGGCGGCGATCAAGTTGGTCGTCGCCGAGCCGGAGTCCTCGGCACTGGTCGACTGGCTGGCTGAACGCGACACCGACGTGATCATGTCCTCGGGCCTGCTGCGAGTCGAACTGCACCGCGCACTGCACAGGATCGAGGCCGAGCAGAGCGTGCGTGACCAGGCCGAACGGCTTCTCGACGGGCTGCACTTGCGTCCCGTCGACGCCGTGCTGCAGAAGGCGGCCGGTCTCGACGGCCAGCACCTGCGGTCGCTGGACGCGATCCACCTGGCGACCGCGCTCGACGCCGGTCGGCCGGCGTTCGTCACCTACGACGCGCGCCTGGCCGACCGGGCGGATCAGGCGGGACTGATCACCTCCGCTCCAGAATGACCGACAGCAGGTCGATCAGGACGTCACGGAGTTCGGGCGGCAGGACCGGCCACACGCACGCGAGCGCGGCGAGACCGAGCAGCCCGAGGACACGGTCGGAACCAGGTGACGGATTGATCATGATCAACTCCAAGCTGAGGGCACTCCCCTCTCGTTTCTTGGAGCCGTCTCAAGTCGCCCGGGACAGGATCCGGGGCCGCGCGGCGGCCGGTTCCACCGGGCGGGGCGGGGCCCGGGACCATATTCATAATCCCCGTTATCGATATGAACCGGCCGCAGCCCGCGATCAAGCACCGGTTCCTGATCTCAAACCTGATCACCCGGTTTGAGATCACAAACCCGAACCGGCCGTGTCGGCGGGCCGGTGTCGGGGCCCGGGCCGAGGATGGTCGGCGTGGAGTGTGTGCAGCAGCAGTCGGCGGCCGTGGAGATCGTGCACGTGCCCGCGCGGGTGCCGGCGGGCATCGACCGCCTCGACGTGCTCGTCGACGGCGTGCCGGTCGGCGACCTGCTGCTGCGGCTGTGCGCACCGTGTCGCCTGGGAGTGATCGAGCACCTGCGCGTCGATCCTCCGCACCGGCGGCGGGGCCTGGGTCGGCGCCTGGTCGCGGCCGCGATCGAGGGCCGCACCGACTGGACCTGGTCCACCACGATCATCGATCCCAACGACTCGGCGCGGGGCTTCGCGCGAGCCGGCCTCTACCCCGGACCGCCCGTTCCGCGCTGGTGCGAGCACATGGCAGCCGCCGATGCCCTCATGCCCTGAAACAGCGCCGAATCACGGGAAATCAAGGGCAAGCGGAAGGCGGGCTGTTTCGTCACGGTGACGACTTCGCCGCCGCTCCAGCCCGCCTCCGCTGCTCTCCTTAGACGCCGCGGGCCTGGTGGCGCACCGCGGTCGTCACCTCGTCGATCTCCTGCTCCGAGAGGTCGCCGGGCAGCGCGTGCCGAAGGCCGTCGACGAGCTCGTCGAGCGTGACGGCCGGCTGGATCTCATGCGCGCGCTGATGATGCCGACGCAGCATGGCCAGCAGATCCGCGACCAGCACGCCGGCCGCCACCTCCCCGCGTTCCCGCCACGTCCAGGCCAGCACCCGGCCGAAACCGTCGCCGGGGTGCACCAGCCGCGGACGGTCCTGCTGCAGCAGGTGGGTGATCATGAAGTCCGCGGTGCCCCGGACAAAACCTGCGGCCAGAGATTCGTACGAGTCGCCGGGCATGGTGATCGTGTGCATGGGCTCTCCCCTCACGTGGTGTTCAAACGATCAGGGCGGCAGTGTGCACGGACCGCTCGGCAGCGCGCTTGGGATTTAAGCCGAGCGGACAGCCCGGCCGCCTCCCGGCACGACCACGCGGCACGGTCCGGACCCGCGCCGAGAGGTGTCCGGCACGGCGGACCATGTCAGGGCCGGACTGGCCGCTCGTGCGGTCGCACCGCGGCCTCGGGCACCCACATCTCGGTGATCAGGTGGCCGCGGCCGTTGCGGGAAACGAGCTCGACGCCGCGCACGTGTGCCCACCGGTCACCGGTGGCGGTCAGGTGCCATGCGATCAGTTCGGCTTCGGCCAGGCGGCCATTGTCGACGCCGTTGGCGCGCACGCGCATCGGCGTACCTCGCCGAACCCCGGTCTGCTGCGGCGGGAGCGCTCGGCGCAGATCGACTAGCACCGGTACCGGAGGATCACGCTCTTCTCGTGTCCCCCACCAGCCGTCACCACCACCGGTATCGCCCATGCGTTCGATTATGGTTCCTGGGTGCGCGGACTACCAGGCCGCACCTCGCCGGCCACAGACCGGGGCCGCCGACGCCCCGGTTCGCCGGTGCCGAACCACGATCTCCAGGATGCCGGTCCGGTAGCACCATCCTCGCGATCGGCCACCGAGCGACCGTCAGTGCGACGCGGTCACTCTCGTGACCGCGTGTCGGTGGTGTTGTCCGCGACCAGGCGCAGCACCGGTGGGCTGTCCGGCACGGGCTGCTGTTGTCCGGACTCGGCGGCGTCGAACATGGCCAGCACGCTGGCGTAGGCCGTGCGCGCCCCCTCGATGCGGCCGCGGTCCTCCGGAGACATGGTGTCCTCCTCGCGCAGGTGATCGTGCAACCACTGCACCTTCGTTCGCAGCCTGGCCAGTTCGTCCTGCGCGTCCATGCCGCGAGCGTAGATCGCCCTCCGTCCGGTCTGCCCGCGGCCCGCACGAAAGCGGGCCAGCACCCAACGGCGCTGGCCCGCTTCACCACGACCGATCACCCGGCCAGGTGGCGGTGATCCCAAAAGATCTGGCTGGTCTGTTTCGCGACGTCCTTGTCGTGCTCGGTGGCCTCGTCGGCCAACCTCTGCACCCCATCCCAATCGCCGTCGCAGATGAGCTCGGCGAGCTTCTTTTCGTGGCGGTCAATGCTCCACTTGGCCATCTCGTTTCCCTGCTGCGTGGTGGGGTTCGACGTCGGAAGTTCAGGCACCGCGCTGGAACTCGTCCGGCGCCACCGGTGCGGTGGCGTACCGGGTGAGCGCGACCAGGCGGTCGAGGTCGCCGGCCTTCGTCGCGGCCGCGACCTCCGTCTCCAGCCAGGACGGCGCCACCACCGCGCGCTCGGCCAGCTGAGGCAGGCCACCGAGCAGGGCCAGCAGCCGGACCGTGGCGCGGGTGTGCAGCTGCGTCACCAGCCAGGCCGCGGCTCCCAACTCCTTTAGACCCGCGGTGATGGCGTTGATCGCCTCGACGAGCTCGGTGACCAGCTCCGGACGCGCGGCCGCGCCGTCGGAACGCAGTGCGCGGTAGAGGGCTTCGGCTTCGGCCACGCGCCGGTCACCGGGGGCCGTGGGGACGGTGTTAGCGCTCATCGGCCGTGCACCTCCCGCACGCGCCATTCAGCGAACACAAAGGGGTCGATCCCCCGTGCCCGCAGGACCGCGCCGGACTCCTGCCTGTAGAACTCGGCGCGGCACACCTGACGCTCGGAGTCGGTGAGATCGAGGCCCGCGAGCTCGGCGTCGACGCGCTGCGCGACTCGCTGGTCGATCTCCTCGTTGGCCTGCGCGATCCGCTCGGCGTCGGCCTCGTGCTCAGCCGGGGCTGTGTTAGACATGGAGCGCTCCTTTGGAGTGACTCAGCCCGGTCAGACTCGGATTCCTAGGCCCCGTCTGGCCGGGCTTTGTGCTGTACAACTCCATTATTCACGAAATGTCACTCATGTCAAACCGTCATTGATGGCGGTATGTCGTGGCTGCCGAATCGGCTACCATGACCGCCATGACCGACTCCGAACTGTCCTACGCTGAGAAAGGCCTGCTCCAGCGGCTGATTGAGACCAGTCACGATGACTGGCCGCACTTTCGAACCGAGGATCTGTGCACATCACGAGATGGGACCCGGCACGTCCGGGGACTCGTGGCCGGCCTCGAAAAGGCGGGATTCCTGCGTAGATGGCGCGTCGGCCGTGGACAGACCGGTGGGGTCGTCTGGGACTGGAAGGTCTACCCCGACGGAAGCGCGCCGCGCACGACCGATGATCTCGGGTGAGTACCCGGTACTCACCCGGATCTGGGCACAGATCGGCCCCAGCCGCTTGCGCGAGCTGGGGCCGACTGTTTAGCGGGCTAGCGCCTCGATCAGTTCTTTCACCTCGTGCGCCGTGAGGTGTTCTCGTAGCGCCTCTGCGAGTGCAGTAGGTGAGCGTTCCTCGACGCGGATGATCAGCTGCGGCTGCCGGGCAGACCGTTCCCTGGGTTGACCAGCGGGAGCCTTCGGCTCGGTGAGTACCGGGTACTCACCCTGAGCGTCACCGAGCTCCGATGGCTCGGTGCCGACAGTACCGGCCGCGGCCTCTTGCACTTCTGGGGTGAGTACCGGGTACTCACTTTCGCCGTCACCGGTAGCCGGCCGGTGGGCTGGTTCGTCGCTCGCGACGTAGGGCGGTCCGGCTTTCCACCGAGCGAGCTGTTCGTCTTGCCGGATGCGCTCTTCGGTGAGCCACTGCTGCGCCACGGATTCGGGCAGCTCGCCCGATGCGAGCAGGGGCTGTAGATCGGGATGCAGCCGGCTGCACTCGCGGGCCACTTTGAACATGATCCGCTCGGCCTCGATGGCCTCTTGCAGATCGGGATGCAGATCAGTGAGGGCGATCCGCTGGCGCACCCACGCCGGATCTTTGTTGATCCCCTTCGCGAGCTTGCGCTGCGACCCGTACCGGGAGGCCATCCTCTTTAGGTGGCGTCCCAGCAGCAGCGGATTCAGCTGCTTGCGATGCACGTTCTCCGTGATCATCGCTTCGTCGATCTGATCCTCGGTCCAGTCGTCGCGGTATCGCCCGGAAAGAGCCTTCAGCCCGCCGGCCTTGGCCGCTGCCAAGCGCCGACACCCGTTGATCACCACAACCGGTTCCGACCCAAGCTGGTCGGCGAGGTAGGGCTTGCGATCGAGGAACGCGGCCTTGCTCATGACGTTCAGGTTTTGCAGTTGCCCGCGGGCTTGGAGATCTTCCTTGGTCTCGTCGACTTCGAGGTCGGTCGGCCTCGGGTTCTCCGGGTTCGGCTGCATCTTGTGCAGCGGAATGTCTTCGGGCAGCGCAGTGCTGGGGATGACGGCGATGTCGGATTCATCGTCATCGCCGCCGAGAACGACGCGGGCCATCAGCGACCCCCGATCGCGAGTTCCATGTTGAGGCTCAGGTAATCCTGTTGGGCCTCAACTGCGGTGCGGTTGCGGGGATAGTGCGTGCACAGACGTCCGGCAGAGGACGCGCTTGTGTGCAGCTTGTAGCGCCGGATCACAGTCTTGGCGACTGGCCAGCCCCGCCGCTCGCAACGCTCGCGGGTGTCCTTCATGTCGCCGTCGCCGTCGCGTGGATCCCAGTTGTTGATTACGACGACGAACGGGATTCCAAGTGGCTGGATGACCTGCTCGATCGTTCGGCGCGTAGGGAGGAAAGCCAGGTCTTCCGGCTCCATCGGCACGATCACGAAATCGGCTGATTCCAAGGTGGCCAAGAGGATCTGCTTGTTCGGGCTTTCGACGCCCCGCTGACGAGCTTCGATTTCCTCGTCAGCGCCTTCCAGCCATCCCGGGGAGTCGACGAAAATGCGGCGATACTGGCGCGCCTGCTTCAACTTCGCCAGCACGCGGGGATTTGCGTGTTCCTGGGCGTAGTCGAGTGGCATCGGCTGCCCCGCGTCGCTGAGGTTCTTTTCGACCCGTTCCATCCAGTACGTGAGCGAAGCCTGCGGGTCTGTTGACACGGCCAGCACCTGCGACCGGAGCTCGTCGGCGCCGTCAAGCGGCACCGGTGGAAACACCTTCGCTGTAGTGCCGGCGAGGTGCCCAACGGTGGTCGTCTTGCCGACGCCACCCTTCTGATTCACCGCCGCGATGACTTGAGTTTCGTGTTGGTTTTGTTCCATCTCCGTGTGCTTCCCATCGGTGGTACTGCGGAGGATTGCCCGCCTTCTTGACGCGGGCTCGGGAACCAGGCTAAGGGATCACCGACCAGCACCGATGAGGCAACGCCGAACGCGAGCTCCGATCGCTGCCTTGTGGGGTGAGTACCGGGTACTCACCCCACAGCGATCCGTGCATGGAACTACCGAGCGACGAGATCACTCGGTACGAGATCGCCCCGGACACGCACGAGCTTCGGCCGGTGCCGCCATCGCCCGAACTCATAGGCACCGTCGACTTCGATCTCAACGACGGTGTCAATCGCGGTTGGCTGATACCAGATCTCGTCGGTGTTTCCTGGCAGTCCGGCGACGGTGCTTTGTAGCTGCGCGGGGTTGCCGCTGGCGTGCAGGCGGCTGGTGAGCTCGTGGGCGAGGTCGGGTCGTAGTGGTTGGGTGATGCCGGCGGGTCGCCATCGGCCGGATCGGGCTGGTAGTCCGAGGACAAGCGAGGTTGCGGTGACGCCGAGAACGACGGCCTCAGTGGTGGTTCGAGTCCGGGTCTTACGCCATCCGCTTCGCCGACCGGCGATGTAGGGGGCGCTCCGCGGTTTGGCGACTACTCCTTCGATTCCTACCGCAGCCCAGGGCGGGTCAAGCCATTTCAGAGCGTCGGCGCGCTCGGTCGTGGCCGGCACCGGCTGGACCAGGCCGTGGCCGCCGGTGCTGAGAATTTCGTTCAGCAACGCGCGCCGGTGGTGGTACGGCTGCGATCGCGTGTCGATGCCGTAGTGCTCCAGCAGGTCGAAGGCCAGGAAGTACACCGTGACACCGGCTTTCGCACGGTGCTGCGGGCTGTGTTGCAGGGCTGCGAAATTCAGGCGGCCGGACTGGTAAGCCACGATCTCACCGTCGAGGACGACGTCGCCGAGCTCGGCAACCGCAGCGACGATGTCTGGAAACCGAGTCGTCAGGGAACGGCCAGCGCGCGAGAACAGGGCGCTGCGCGACGCGGCGCCGCGCCAGCCGTCCATCTTGGGCTCGTAGCTCCAGCCGTCGCCGTTCGGGACGGTGTCGACGGCGTGAGCGGCGGCGAGCTCGATCGGCAGTGTGAAGGACATGGCGTTGAGGGCGGGCCGCGCCGGTGCAGTGGCCGGCCCGCGTGGCTGTGGCCGGCACGTTCCCCGCGTGCTCACCACAACACCTCGAAGGTAGCTCATGTGTTCGAGTGATCGCTATCGGTCGAGGTCGTGGGGTGGAGTTCCCACCAGATCGTGTTGGGGTCGGCTCCGGCGCCGAGCGCCGGCCGGGTGGCCCGCATCAGGTCTTCGATCTGTGTAGGGCTGTACCCGGCCCGGGCTTCCAGTAGCAGTTGATCCGGATGCGGTCCAAGATGGTGCGCCGAGAAAGCTCGGAAACGCATCGAGGAGTTCACGCGATCAAACCCGGCGTGCAGAAGTGGATCCTGTGGCCCTCGGTCGGAGCTGTCGCGTTCCTCGCGGGCGTCATCGTGTGGGGTGTGCTCAGCGGCGAGAACGACGGCTGGTACTCCGCCTGGGGGCAATGGGTCGGCGGGGTCGGCTCGATCGCCGCGGCCGCCACTGCGCTGTGGATCGCTCAACGGGACTGGAAACGGGCTGACGCTGAGCGTCGCCGCCGCGAAGCGGAAGAACGGGACCGCGAGACGGCGCAGGCGCGCAGCATCATCGTCGAGGTTCGCGCGTTGAGTGATAGCGGCCAAGAGATCGTCGTGACCAACTACAGCGACAACGTGATCACTGACCTCCTCGTTCACGGAGCTGATGGTCCAGAGGATTGGCAACTGAGCGTAGGAGCTCTGACGGATCACCCGCACCCTGTCGGAGTTCTTGGTCCAGGTGCGGATTCGGCGATATCCGCGATGGAGCACCGGTCTGTGGACAAACCGATCTTCTTGCAGCGCATGATCCTCGTTGACCAATACCGGCCGAAGATCACGTTCACCGACGCTGCTGGGCTGCGCTGGCGCCGAGTCGGTAACGACCAACCGATTCGGATCCTCAACGACGCCTGACTCCTGACCGCCCGGCAGGGATCGCGCCGGCGCCGACCAGGTGTCTCCGCGCCTGGCCACGCTGTTAGGCGACCAGGGCGAGCTCAGCCGGCGCGGTGGCCTCTGGGGTGGTTGTGGTCCATTCGGCGGGGTGTGCACCAGCGGTGACCGGCTCGACGTGTTCCTCTGTGGTCTCCGTGTGCGCTACCGGCGTCGTGAACCGTACTTGCGGTTCACGGTCACAATTTGACGTGAATCCGCAGGTCACAGCTTGCAAAGGTTGCGCGATGCCGATCTGCACCGTGTACAGTCATGGGTAGTTCGAACGACCGGTGCTGTAGAGCAACCTGGGTTTTGACACCAAAGTGCCAAAACCTTCGGTGGTCCGAACACCAGCAAGGCCGGTCCCCTGCGAGGGAACCGGCCTGCTGATCCGCCGAGGCGGTCAGGATCGAGGCCACAGCTCCCCAGCTTTGAGAACCTCGATCACGACCTGAGCGGTACGGGAAATCGCCCCGAGTGCGTCGAACATGACGACGTACCAGGGGCGTTTCTCATTGTCACGGTGATTCACCGCAGTCCTCCTCGATGTCAGGACGCCCGCGTCCGCGAGGCGTCCTTCGACGGGCCTTGTTGCCTGCCGAGCGCGGGGAAGAGGACTCGATCCATCACCGCTTCGATCATCATACTGATCTGCCCGCCACGAAGAGGTCTTCGCGCCTGGTTCCGCCTCGCGCGCGCGTACGTACGCGCGAGCGCCTTGGCTCCGCCCCAAAACTGCCTGCAAGCCCGGAAAAGTGTCTTGCATCACCCCCATTTGGCCCACCCTTTCGGCGCCCCAGAACACCGGTAATCCAAGCTGGGCGGTCAGCGTGTCGAGCGCTGATCTTCACCGAAGTCAGCTCGACAGCGTGCAGGCTGGGGCACGGACCGACCCCTTCGTTAGAGAGGAAGATCGGCATGACGTCGGATCGGAAACCAAGCCCGCTGCGCAGTCTCTCGGAACCCGAGAGCGATCGGAAACACAGTCCGCTCTCCAGCAACGACACACCGTCCTGGGCTGCGCCCTTCACCGAGCAGGACCGGGTCAAGGTCCAGGTGGTGGCCTCCAACGGGGATTCGGTCCGGCCGGCGTACGAGACGGTCGCCATCGTCCACATGCCGCAGGTCCCCCGCACTGGCGAGTGGATCAACCTCGAAGGCGTGTCGTGGCGGATCATGAGGGTGGAGTGGTACCCGCCCAACCCGGACGACAGCCTGCGGGTGCTGCGGGAGGGCGGCGCGATGCTGTTCGTGCGGACCGAACCGGTCTACGACTTCGCGGACACTCCTCCCGAGGGTGTAGAGGACCCCTGGAGCGCCGAGAACGGAGTTCTCGGCGGCCGCCCCTGATCCCTGGTCCTCATCGGTTCCGTCGTGCTTCTCGTCGTGCTCGGGCCATCGCCCGCGCACGGCGTTCTTCGGGTGTGCTGGCGGCTTCCGACTCGACCGCGGCCGTGGCGGGCGAGCCGCCCTGGTGCTGCGCGGCGGTGCGCTCGTGAGCCTGGCGCACCAGTTCGCGCCGGAGTTCGTCGGAGCGAGAGCGAGCGGTGGCGCGTTGCTGGAGCTCGGCGGTGAGGTGGGCTCGGGCGGCGGCGCGGGCCTGGTCGTCGGCGGCGAGTTCGCGCGGTGTCAGCGCTGTTTCGGCGTCGCGCTGCTGCACTCGGGCCTGGTGGGCGTGCTCGGTGGTGAGCTTCTGGTGTGCCTGGCGGCCGCGCTCGCGGATGGCCTCGGGCGTGAGCTCGTCGAGGACGCGGTCGATGGCGAGGTCCGGCACGATGACGTCGGCGTCGACGGCGGCGCGGCCGATGGCCTGGATGAGGCCGGCGCGGCCGACGACGTGCTGGAGTCGGGTGGTGGTGCGGGTGTGCTGTTGGCGGCCGGGCAGGACCTGGCCGCGGTCGTTGCGCCATGCCGCCAGGCGTGCCTCGATCCATCGGGCTGGGGCGACGACGCGTTCGGCGGGCATGGCCGGAAGCGGGGACCACGACGTGGGCCGGAATTGCAGGGCGTGGAGCACGTCGTGGTTGGTCCATCCGGCCAGCCAGTACGGGCGGCACAGGCTCCGAATCCAGCGCGCGGAGAGCCGGGCGAGTACATCGTGACGGCTGCGTAGCTCGCAGGCCGCAGCGAGCATCTCAGCCCTTCCTACGGGCACACGAGCTGCAAAAGCCGAGGCCTCGTCTTCTTCGAAGCGGGCGCGTAGCGCCTCAATCTTTTCAGTGTGGACTGAAGTTTTCTGTTCGGGCTTGTGGAAAATCTCCACGCGCGCGTAGGAACCACGTGCTGTCGTAACGCTCTCCCCTGAAGGGGAGAGCGTTGGGGTCCAGGTTTTATCCCCAACGACTGGTGCGGTCGTGATGAACGGGCCGAGCATCTCGGCTCGACGGCGGGCGATGCGGCGCTGCCGAGCGGCGTCGAGGTCGGCCAGGCGCTGGAGGATGTCGGGGCCCTGCTCGGCGTCGACCTCGCCACGGCGGACGGGGACGCGTAGGGCGTAGACGGCCGCGCGGTTGCCCTCGACGTCGGCCAGGCCCATCGGCCGGAACCGCGGAGTCGAGCCGTGCTCGATGGTGGCGAGCCACCCGGTGACGCGGAGCTGGCGCAGCCAGCCGGCCATCGTCGAGCGGGCCCAGCGGGTGGCCTCGCACAGCCGCTCCCAGGTCGGCCAGGACTCCCAGGTCTCCCAATCGGCATGGGCCGCAAGGCAGTGCGCGAGCGCGTAGAGGCGCCGGCGGGTGCGCAGTTGCAGCGTTTGCACCCACTCCTCGGCGGCCAGGGACTCCAGCCACTCGACCTGCGAGCGTGGGTCGCGGTTGCCCAGGGCTTGGGTGGGTGTGGGCCCGATCTCGGCGGCTTCAGCAACGCCGCCCTGGGCAGCCCAGCACGGACCGCAGTGCACGGTCCGCAGCGGCACCGGACGGGGGACGCCAGGGCGGTCACCGCAGGTCACGCACAAGTCGCTTGGCGCGTTCTGCGCACGATCGGGCGCAGCGTGGTGCTCGGCAGCCAACGGCGCACACGCGCCGAGCACGGCGTCATCGACGCGGCAGGCATGAGACTGCGGCGTGTCGATGCGGCTTGGAGTGGATTTTGGAACAGGGCGTGCGCTACCCTGAGAACGCGTTGGCACGCAGTCCTCCTGGCAGAGGGCGCCCGGCTTGAACGGATGGCGGTCCGTTCGGCCACACGAGACAACGGTCGGTGATCTTGGCGGAGATCCGGCCTCAATAGACCGATCCGACGGCACCGGCCCTGGCAGGGGCCGGTTTTTGCTGTCCTAAGTGGAAGCCCGGCGCGTGTTCAGTTAGACCTGTTCGCTACTGGTTCACGCTGTCTCCGGTAGCACCTCCGCGCGGTCTTCCTTGGCGATCTGCCGAGCTTCGTCCAGCGTCAGCGACACGAGCGGCTTACCCGGAGGACGCTCCAGGTCCAGGGCGTCAGCCAGCAGAATCGCTGCTGCATCCGACCTGCTAATGCCGTACCTCGCTGCGATGACGTCGACCACCCTGCGATGCTGGGGGGCGGTCCGAACCGTCATCGGCGCTTCCTCGGGCCCCCGTTTTGGAGCTGGCATGATCGTGAACTTATCTGAATCACGATCAACCTTGCACCCGACACGCCGACGCCTCCGCTCATGAGGCCTTGATTTCCTGCTTAGACAGGATGCGGCGACGCGAGAACCGCCAGACGCCACCCAGGCAGACACCCGGGATGGCGCGTCTGCCTGCAGCGGCGAGCAGTTCGGGCTCGGAGATCTGCAGCAGCTCAGCAGCCTCATGGGGCAGCAACACCGTGTCGCTGATCGCCTCGTAGTCGTTCATCGGGACCTCACAGGATCAGGTGCCAAGCCCCACACGGCCCGACTGCAAACGTTTCCTCGGTCACGGCAGAGTGTAAACAGGTGTTTTCGGGGGCTGTCAACACATGTTCTCGCGTGGTATGAATGGCATATCCGAACGTTTACATCAGAGCCGACGGGGGCGACGACATGAGTGAGGAGCAGCAGCGGTCGTTCGCGGCGAAGCTCGCTCACCTGCGCGAGCGGATCCATCCACCGGACCGCGGTCCGTACTCCGCTCGGGAGATCGCTGCGGGGATCGAGGGAGACCCCGGTGCGATGACGGCGGCGTTCGTGAGTCAGCTGCTGAGGGGGCAGCAGCCCTACCCGCGGATGCATCACGTCGAAGCGCTGGCGAAGTTCTTCGGCGTACCGCCTGCGTACTTCTTCGACGATGAGCAAGCGAAGTCGATCGACGAGCAGATCGACGACATCGTCACGTGGCGAGACACCGAGGCGCGCCAAATCGCGCAGCGTGTTTCTGAGCTCAGCCCGCGGGATCGCGCTACAGTCACCAATCTGATTGAAAGCCTGCAGTCCTATGAGGACCAGCCCCGCGAGCAGCGCAGACGCCGGAAGGCGTCGTACGACGGCGACGGCTGAACATGTCCACCGCGGCCGGTGTTGGAGCGGCGCCGTGGTGTACTAGGGGATTGGCGACGGCAGTGGGGGAATCGGTGCGACGCTTTCCGGGACCGAGGCTCCGCGCCCGGTGCCAGCGTCGCGTTGACGCACTCATCGCGCACACGGGCGTTCCGGTGCCGTGGTGCATGGACGACTGGCTAGACCGGCTGGAGTCCCACCGAGATCGGCCGATCGACCTCTGCGCGATCACCTGGACCCTTGGCGATGCCTTCGGCGCGTGGCGTGCTCAGTACGATCACGACGTGATCGCCTACCCGGCCAACACCTCGGGGCCACATCAAGATCACATCATCTTGCACGAAGTGGCACATATGGTTTGCGGTCATCAAGGGAGGTGCGTCCTGTCCAATGAGGATGCACAGCGCTTGGCGCCCGACCTCGAACCTGCTGCGTTTGCGCACCTGCTCGACCGTGCTGTAGGCGCCGAGGAAGAGCAAGAGGCTGAACTGCTCGCTAGCCTGCTGTACCAGCGCCTCACTCGCGCACCGCAGGTCACTACGGCCGAAAGCGACATCGCGCGGGTGGAGTACGTCTTCGGGGAATGAGCTGGGGGTCGGCGATGGTAGATGCCCTGTTCCTGGCCAGTGCACTGCTGGTGTTCGCGTCGGCGGCTTGGCGGGTGTGGGTGCGCCGTCACGGGCGGCGTAAGGCGATCGATGGCGCGTTGTTGACCATCACCATTGCTGGCGCCAGCGCCCTGGTGTTCATTGCTCCGAGTGTGCAGGTCATCGCGAGCGCGATCACGCCCGCTCTCGGCCGACTCCTGTCAAACCTCAGCACGCTGACCTGTGCTTACGGGTTTGTGTGCCTGGTCCTGCACGTCAAGTACGACGCCGAGGAAGCGCGTCGCGCTGCCCGCCGGCGTCTAGTTGTTCTCCTGCTGGCGGCTGTGGTGATGACCGTGATGTTCCTGGTCAGCAGCCCACCGACCAACGGGCTTTTCGGCGGGTTGTACGACCAGCAACCCGGTTTGGCCGTCTACGCAGCGGTCTACGTTGTGTATCTCGCGGTGGCGGTCAGCGACGGTGCCTCATTGAGTCTGCGGGCCTTGCCACACACACGGTCCTGGCTGCGTGCCGGCCTCGGTCTGATCGCGCTGGGGTGCGTGCTGGCTGTCGTGTACTTGGGCGAGAAGGTCGTCAGCATCGGGTCGGAGCTGATCGCCGAGCCCGACACGGGTGAGACGTATTGCCCCTCGCCCTTCGCGGGGTTTGGCTGCACCGCATCCGTCGGACTCCCCCCGATCTTCGCTGCGGCGCTGATCCTTGGTGCGTCGCTGCCGGTGATCGGCCCTCGACTGGCCCGCCCCGTTCAAGCCGCGCGCGCCTGGCGGTCCTACCGCACGCTGGAGCCGCTGTGGACTCTGCTGCATGAAGCGCTGCCGGAACTCGACTCGGCCACCCCCAGCGGCCAGCCCACGACGACGAACGAGCGCCTCTACAACCGAGTCATCAGCATCCGGGACCACCTGCTCGCGCTCCAGCCGCACCGCTCGGCCGAAGACACCCGCCAGCATCAGACGCAGGCCCAACAGCTTCCGGCCCGGCGGCGACCTGCAGCAGTCGAAGCCGCCGACCTCCGCAGTGCGATCGCGCGGTTGGAGGCTGGGGAGCTCCCCGTGAGCGATCCGGTTACCGGCCCGCGGCACAACGATCTGGCCAGCGAAATCAGGTGGCTGACCCGCGTCGCGGCCGCGATGAATCGCGGTGAGGTCGAGCACCGGCGACCTGAGCCGGTCGACAGCTAGCTGGCGCCGAGGATGAACCGGCTGCGCAGCTGCCACTGACCGTCGAACTCAACCAACCAGGCTTCCCGCAGTTCGGCAGACAGCGGAACCCAACCCGGGAGCAGCTCGCGCTCGATCGAACCAGCGCGATCCTCGGTGGTCTGCATCGCGACCGTGAGATGCGGCTCGGCGTCGTACCGCCCGTCGTAGGGCACCACATCGGGCCAGCGACTCCGAACGGCACTCGCCAGCGCCTCAACCCTGTCAGCTGGTTCCGGGCGCAGCGCGACGAAACCGTCGCTGCGCACGATCCCTGCGAACTTCACCGACAGCGGCTCATGCTGGGCAAAAATACTGGTGAGGGTACTGACTACGTGTTCGTCAAGCTCGGCGGCGGGCACGAACGGATACAGCAACGACAGGTGCGCCGGCACGCCGGTCCGAACAGCGTCAGGAAATCGCTCGGCTACCGCGTCGAGCAGCGGTTGGCCTTCCGAAACCGGAATAACGATGCCGGTCTGCCCCACATACGCCATGCCGCCGTTCTACAGGTGCGCGGCGGCCAACGCATGTACCTGCAGCCCCATGTTGCGCTGCCGCGTGATCTTGGCCAGTGAGAACCGCCAGACGCCGCCCAGGCAGACTCCCGGGATAGCTCGCCGGGCTGCAGCGGCGAGCAGTTCGGGCTCGGAGATCTCCAGCAGTTCAGCGGCTTCGCTCGGCGTGAGGACCTGGTCGCTCAACGGTGCTTCGATGGTGGTCATGCCCTTGACTTTGCTGGGCGTGGTGCCTCGCGCGGAACCTGGCAGCACCTAGCACCACTTAGCACGTACCGTGCTAAGTCGTTGGTGAGCCGGGACGCGTCGGCGAGTATCAGGGGGCTAGGTCATGCGGCGGCGGATCCAGGGAGACCAGGTGCGCATCGCGGAACTACGGCGAGGGAAAGACTGGAGCCAGGAACGTCTGCTCGCCGAACTGGAGCACCACGCCCGGCGCCTGGGCCGCGCGGTTCCAAGCCGGAATTCCCTGCGCACGAAACTGTCTCGGTGGGAAAACGGGCACAACGTCCCGGACAGCACCGCCCGCGAACTGCTGTGCGCCGCGCTCGGCTGCTCCGAGGCCGATCTCGGGGTGTGGGAGAGCAGCGCGCCTGTCGGCGGGCTCGCACCACCCGCCAGCACAACCTCGTCGGCGGCAATCACGCCCGACACCCTGCAGATCTACACGACACTGCTGAGCCAGTACGCCCAGCTTGATGCAATCGCGGGCCCTCGGGCAGCGATCGGCCCGGTGCGCGAGCAGCTGTCCACCCTGGAGGGACTGCTGCACCAGGCGAGCGGTTCGATGCGGCCGGCCCTGGCCGAGCTCGCCGCGCGCTACGCCGAGCTTGGCGGCTGGCTGGCCCAGGACACCGGGGACGCTGCAGCGGCCGCGGCGTGGTCGTCTAAGGCAGCGGATTTGGCTGCACTGAGCGGCACGGTCGAGCTGACCAGCTATGTCGCGATGCGCCGGTCCAACGTGGCCACCGACGCCGGCAAACCCCACGATGGCCTCCTGCTCGCCGACGGCGCACTCGTCCATGAAGACCGACTCCCGGCCGATCTCCAGGCCCTGGCCTACCGACAGCACGCCCACGCTCACGCATTACTGGGCGACGAGCTCCGCGCCGGCCGCGCGATCGACCGCGCCCTTGAAACCGCGGTGCACGGCACCGACGCCTCCGGGATCGCCCCGTACTGCGGGGTGTCGTACCTGCAGAGCGAAGGGGCCAGCGCGTGGGTGCAGCTGGGCCGGCCGGACCGCGCGGTCGTGCTCCTGGAGGACGCGCTGCGTACGTGGCCCGCTGATCAGGCCCGGGACAGGGGCATCGGACTGGCGCGCCTGGCCCGCGCCGTGCTGCTGGCCGACGACCTCGAACGGGCCTGCGGGCTCGGGCACCAAGCCGCGGACGCGGTTCAGGCCGCACCGTCTGCACGAGCCGTGAGCGAGCTGGAGCAGCTGCGCGCCGCGCTGCGAACTCGCCGGAATCAACCCGCCGTCGCCGAACTGTCCGACCGGCTTCGGCTCATCCTGCACCTGTGAGGAGACACGTGAGCCTGCCGTCGACCACTGCGACCGAGGTCCAGTGCCAGGAGACCGACGTCGCTGTGTTGCCCGTCGGTTCGTTCGAGCAGCATGGCGATCACCTGCCGCTGAGCACGGACACGATCATCGCGAGCACGATCGGCGAGCGCCTAGCCAGCTCCTACGGCCTTCGGCTGCTTCCGCCGCTGACGATCACGTGTAGCCATGAACATGCGGGCGTGCTGGCTGGCACCGTCTCGATCAGCGCCGCGACGCTGCACGCCGTCGTCACCGACATCGCCCAATCACTGCAGCACCAGGGCATCCGCCGGCTTGTGCTGGTGTCCGGTCACGGTGGCAACTACGTCCTCAGCAATGTCGCGCAGGAAGCCTCCGCGAGCCAGGAACAGCGGATGGTGGTCTTCCCAACCGGCCGTGACTGGGATGGCGCCCGCGAGAAGGCCGGGTGCGAACTGACCGCTTCCCAGGACATGCATGCCGGCGAGGGCGAGACGTCGATACTGCTGCATGTCGCGCCGGAGCTCGTGCGCGATACCTACCGCACCGCCGACCACCGAGCCGACCACCGCCCCGACTTGCTGATCCACGGCATCGGCGAATACGCCCCATCGGGCACGATCGGCCAGCCCTCACTCGCCAGCGCACCCAAAGGCGCCGCACTCTTGGACGCACTCGTCGAGCTGTTCGCGCCGCGACTCCAGAGCCTCCGAGACGCGCCGGTTGACCGATGAGTCGGCCTGTGGGGCGCGTCCCGTAAGTAACCGATGGGGGCGGACCCCTGCCGAGGCAGGAGCCCGCCCGTCACGCCGATCAGAACCGGCGGCGGCCCGCGACCAGACGTGTCGACCGCCGACGATGCGGGAGCCGACGGATTCGGCGGGTAGGCACGCAGGCCGCACGCGCCGAACGAGGGGCCTGGGAATCGACGTTGGTCGAGTTCCCCTCGGCCCGGCGTCGACGGCGGCGCCGAAGCACCACCACCGCGGTCACCGCAGTGCACGTCGCGCTGACCGCACCGGCAACCGACTGCCACGTTTCGGCCATCCAGGGGAGCCATTGAAACGCTGTGACCAGCACCTCCGTGGCGACTCCTGTTGACTCCAGTTGCGTGTGGTGTGTATGGTTAGCAAAGTCTGCAAAGTTGGGGTTCACCTGCGTGAACGCTGAGTACATAGGACCTCCGGAAGCTGTAGACAACATTGCGGCGCCTAACGTCTGATCTAACTTGGCGGTTGAGTAGACGTAGACGCGCGAATTATAACTTGCCACTCTAAGCGCCTTCTGTTACAGAAGGCGCTTTAGTGTGTTTGCATACCGATGCATCACTTCTGCATCAGCAGCCACAAGCCTGTGAAGTGGATCTTTAGCGACATTTGTGAGGCGTACCACTTTTCGCGGGGGCTGGCGAGAAGTGTTGTGGCGGACCGGAACCCCGCGAGCCTCTCGGCGCGGTGAAGCCCGAACGGGGAGTCGATCTCCCGGCAACAAACTGCTGCCTACGACTTCGGAGTGTCCGGCTTGCCTGCCACGGGGCGGTAGCGTGGAGATCATGAGCGCGTGGATTCTGCACAAGGGCACGTACATCCGAAGCAGCGAGATCATCGAGGTTGAAGTCCGCAGAACCAGCGTGTACATCACCCAGGCCCGGGTCGGTGACCGGCAGGTCGGCACCGTCCCGGAGAGTCGCACCCTCTGGGAGTTCGAGACTCACGAACAAGCGGTGACCGCGGCCGACGAACTCCTCGCCGTACTGGCAACGGACCCGCCGGCCTTGGTCTCGCTGCGCAACGGCGAAGTCGAAGTGCGCCAGGTGCCGGCGGTCTCACTGAGCTGACCGGTCAGTTACTGGCCGTGATGAACGCGTAGCGGTCCTGAAAGGACAGCTGTTCCTGCTGGCCGAGCTCGGCGATGGCGCGCTCCAGCTCGGCCTCTTCGACCTGGTGGAGCAGGGTCATGTAGCGGTCTTGGATCATCGCGGCGTAGCGCGTGGTGGGCATCGTGACCTCGAAGTTCTCCTCCCCGGTGGTCACGGTCAGTCCGGCTTCGGCCAGGAGCTTCGCCGCGCTGTCCGGGGTGAAC
Organism: Saccharopolyspora sp. ID03-671; assembly: GCF_045278815.1. Taxonomy (NCBI): domain Bacteria; kingdom Bacillati; phylum Actinomycetota; class Actinomycetes; order Pseudonocardiales; family Pseudonocardiaceae; genus Saccharopolyspora; species Saccharopolyspora sp. ID03-671. Next base: position 20,447 of record NZ_CP134055.1, on the reverse strand, counting down.
TTTGCCTGCCGGAGTCGCTGGCGGGCTGAGGTCGGCATCGGCCGATCCAGCTCGGTGGGCATCATGACCAGAACGATCCGCCCGCCTGGGGCGAGACGGCAGGCCAGGCCGTGCAGGACCGCCCGTCGCTTCGAACCCGCGACGTGGTGCAGCGATTCCTTGAGCAGGATCGCGTCCCAGACTCCGACCTCGCCGGCGGCGAGCTCCTCCGCCGAGGCACGCAGCGGGTGCAGCCGAGGATCGGCGGCGAGCTGGGCAAGCATCTCGGGGGAGGGGTCGGCGCAGGTGATCGGTTCGCTGGTGTGAGCGGCCAGGCGCTGCGCGTACAGCCCGGGTCCGCAGCCGACGTCGAGCAGCCGCCGGGCGGGCGCGAGGTCCAGCCAGTGGGCGAGTCGGCTAGTCATCCACTGCACGAATTCCGGGCTGTAGGCCCAGTGCTGGACGAAGTGAGGGGCGAGCCGGTCGTAGTGCTCGGTGACCGGCTCGCCCCTCTTCGAGTCGCTGCTCATGCGGCGTCAGCCGAGATCACGCCCAGCTCCACGCACCGGCGGCGCGGCAGGAATTCGAGCGCCATGAGCCGGGCGATGTAGTCGATCGGGCTGGCTACGAACGGGATGTCGGGGTCGTCGGTCCAGCCCTGGGGCTCGAACCGCCTGTTCAGGTTTCGGGCGACGAACTCATCGATTGGCATGCCGTAGTGCAACGCATCCGTCAGCAGATCGCCGACCACTTCCAGCATTCCGTGTCCGAAGGTGCCGTGTTTCGAGTGAGCGATGTGGACATCGACGACCCGCTCGCCGTCAGCCGCGACGAGCACCTTGAAATCCGTGCCTGCGATGTTGACGTCGATGGTCATGCCCGGCCGTTTCCGGGGAAGGTGTTGCCGCACGACGGCCGGGGTCACGGACATCGGGCGGGCGGGTTCGGCGATCGTCACGACGGACTCCTCAGACACAACTGATAGATGCAAGATCGGTCATTGACTACTAGATGTGGTGATCGTATCGGCGATCACCGACAATTCCGGGCAGCGGCGCGTCACCCATTCCGGTGTGTGCCGACCAGCGCACTCGTCGGCCGGCCGATGATGCTCGGAGCGACACCGGCGGCCCGCCGCAAGGCGGTCGCGACGACCTGGTCGCGCTCGGGTCCGGTCAGCAGGACAGCGAGGTCACGCAGCCGGTGCGTGAGCCGGTCGAGCTCGGCGTCGTCGACGGCGAGGCTGAGGCGAAGCACGAAATCCGGGTGCTCGGGGCAGAGTTCGTAACCAGAGAGCTCGCCGGGGAGTGCGGCGATGCCGGACTCGACGACGTGGCCGCCGTAGTGCAGCAGCACTGCCAGCATGTCGACACCGGTGCGCACCCCGGTTCCGGCCAAGGCATGGGGGTTGATGCGCAGGGCGACGTACCACCCACCCTGCGGCGGGGTCACCGAGTACACCGGGGTGCCGGCTTCGGCGTTGATGGCGGCGAGCTGTTCGCGCAGCCAGTGCACTCGTCGCTGGTAGAGCTGGTTCCAGTCGTCAACCCACAGCTGCGGGGTGAGTGCGATGGCGGCGGCCGCGGTGAGCTCGTCGCCCTGCGGTACCCGGCCCATCGACAGCATCGTGCGGTAGTGCTCAACCCCAGCGCGCAGAGCGGGATTGGTGGTGTGGGCGAACGCCACCCGACTTGTGGGCAAAGCGAAGGTCTTCGACGACGTCACCACCGACAGTGTCCAGTCCGACATCACGCCAAGCCCCGGCTCTCCGAGATCGTCGCCGGTGACCGCGCCAATCGGCGTGGGCTGCAACCGCTGTGGGTCGAGCAGGTAGCTACCTGCGTAGACGTCATCGCCAAGCACCCACACCGGATTCGCCGAACGCTGGTTGTGCCGCAGCACCACCTGAGCGATCTCGTGAGCTCGGTCGCGGGTGAGCACCTGGCCGTCGACGTTGTTGACCAGCGGGACGTAAATGATGCGGCCGGCCACGGTGACGGTGTCGTCCAGCCACGCCTCGACGTGCTCGGCGTCGAGGCGGGCCGCGACGTCGATCGTGCCGCCGAACACCGGCGGAACGACCCGCAACGACTGGTAGTAGCCCGCCGGGACCAGCATCCGGCCCGACATGCGGTGCACGCGCTCGTTCTCGTGGCGGCACATGACCGCACCGGTCAGCGCCATGAACGCGCCCTTGGCACCACCACAGCAGATCGTCACGTCGCGCGAAGTCGCACCGCGGATACCGGTCTGCCGGAAGTGCAGCGCGGCGACCGCACGGGCCTCATCGTCCCCGCCGGACGAGCCGCCGCGATAACGGCCGAGCTCGTGCTCGCGCTGCGTCACCCGCGCCAGGATGTCGTCGTCGGTCAGCGTGGGGGCGTGGCGGCGGTGCTCGACGGTCATGCGCTCGAACACCTCCCGGAGGGCGAGCCGTGGACGGTAGAGGTGATCGAACACGGTGAGGTGATCAACCCGGACGTCATGCTGGAACGGGGCGACCTGGTGCGCGGCGAAGGCCAGCAGCCCGCGGCGACGCCGATACAGATGCGCGCCCATCTCCAGCACCGCCGGGTACGGGTCGACTGCAGCGTGCGAGCCCTTCTGCAGTTTGACCAGGTTGCGGCCCATTTTGGCGTCGTCGATCAGCTCGTAGACCGCGGTGTAGAGATCGTCGAATCGATGTTGCATCACGGCTCCACCACCCCGGTCTGAGCACCGTCGCCGGGAACCGGGGTGTCAGGCAGGGCCACCAGCCCGTCTCGTACGCGCCGCATCAGCTCAACATCGGTGCAGAACTCCTCGCCGGTGTAGAGCTCGCCGGTGATCCGGAGGTAGGGAGACATCGCGGCCGCCGGAACGCGGGGCGTGAGCTCGTGCTGGCCGCCCATCACGCCATCGCCTCGCTCAGGTCGCGCTCGGGGCCTCGGGCCAGGCCTTGGATTTCGGCCTGGACGCCGTGCTGGTGGAGGTGGCGCTGCAGCTCGTAGGCGTAGGCCTCGGCGGCCGCCGTGAGCATGCCCCCGGGCGCGCACTCCCGCGCCGGCCGGACGACGTCGACCACGGCGCCGTCACCATCGCGCCGGGCGCGGCCGTCAGCGATCAACCAGTCAGCCGCCGGCCCTGGGCCCACGCGCACCGCAGGGTGATCGGCCCAAACCTTCTGGGGCGTTCGAGCGATACGGGCGCAGCGGATCGCGTCGGCCTCGGCCTTCTCGATTCGTCTCGGCCAAAAGAGCAGTTCAGGTACTGAGGACATACTTCCCTCCACTAAGGACAAAAAAGGGGGGCCGGGCCAGCGCGGGAAGGGGGTTGAGGCGCTGGCCCGGCCAGGCGGGCCTGACTGCGGTGGGGGATCCGCTGAGATCAGGCCATGCTCGAGATCGGTGTCCCGATCAGCGCCGCTCCAACATCGGAGCGAACGCGCACTTCATGCAGGGCATCCCGACCGGGCGATTCGCCAGCTCCAGCTCGCCGACGTCGAGGACCGTTCCGCAGATCGCTGTGAGGCCGCCGGTGTGCCACTGCCCGGGGCGCAGCTCGAATAGATGCGAGCAGCACGACGTGTTCGGAACTCCGGGCGCCGGCCGCAACCGGCCATTGAGCCGGATCGACCTCGGCCACTCCGCTCGAACTCCCCAGCGACCAACCGCTCCAGGAGTCGCACGCAGCAGGTTGTCGAGCTCGACCACAGTGCTCATCACGTCGTAGGCGACCCGCGCCCGGCGCTGGCCGTCGTGCTCGATCACCGCGATGAACGGTGCATCCGGGTCGAGCTGAACCAGGTCCATGAATGAATCCCCCGCGTAGGTCTGCGTTGTCGGGTGTGGAACCGGCGGAACCGAGGGGCCACGTGAGGTCGGGGAAGGCACCCTCGGCCCCGCCGGGGTTCATCGCGCTGCCGCGCGACACGGTGCAGGCGTTCGGGGGTGCGCCTACCCCGCAGAGCGACGGCGTATATACGCTGAGCAGTGATCGTATGTGACCTCTGCCATTCAGTGAATATACGCGCGTATATTCACTGAATGAAGCGTCCGTTAGGGTGTTTCGTAGGAAGACCCGCTGTGGCCTATTGACGTCACAATGCGATGACCGGACAGACCTTCGTAGCTTGATCGGCCTAATGGGAGAAGAGCATGGGCGACGCTCCGCTGACTGTCGGTAGCTGGGCGCTAGGCAGCGAACTGCGGCGGCATCGAACGGCCGCCGGCCTATCGCTCGTGGAGGTCGCCCGCACGCTCAAGGTCAGCCAGCCCACAGTCACCCGGATCGAGCAGGGCAAGCACCGGCTCACCGAGAAGCAGTTCGCGGCGCTGTGCGAGCTCTACGGCATCGACGTGCAGCTGCGCGGCCAGCTGGATGAGGTGCGCCAGGAAGCGCTCGTGCCGGACTGGCGGCAGGACTATGACCGGCTGACCAACGGGCCGCTGGGCGACGCGCTCGGCCTCGAAACCGGCGCCAAGACCATCCGCGGCCACGACGGGCAGCTGGTCCCCGGTCTGCTGCAGACCGAGGAGTACGCGGGCTCGCTCATGGCCGAGGCGCCCTACATTCGTGCGGTCGAGGTCAAGCGGCGTGTGTCGCTGCGGATGCAGCGACAAGAAGGCGTGTTGAGCGGCCGCCAGAACCTCGTCGCCGTGATCGGTGAGGCAGCGCTGCGCCAGCAGATCGGCGGCCCCGGGGTGATGAGCAGGCAAATCGCGCATCTACGCGAGCTCGCGGAGCGCGAGAACATCATGATCCGGATACTGCCGTTCAACGCAGGAGCGCACGCCGCCTACGGCAGTGCTTTCCAGATCCTGGACTTCGACGGCGTCCGGGTCGAGCTGCCCACCGTGGTGTGCGTCGACACCCTCACCAGCGTGTTGATCTATGAGCTGCCCGAACGGGTGGAGACCTACACTCAATCGTTCGACATGATGCTGCCGAAGACCTACGGCGAGATCGAGACGATCAAGTACCTCGACCAGCTCGCCGCTGACGTGGTGAAGGACCAACAACGATGATGAACAACGAGCTCGGCGAGCTCGCACTGGAGGGCCTCGCCTGGCGCACCTCCTCCTACTCGCAGAACAACGCAGCGTGCGTCGACGTGGCCTTCGACGACGGCACCGTCTACGTCCGCGACACCAAGGATCACGGCACCGGCCCGGTGATCCGGTTCAGCCACACCGAGTGGCAGGCGTTCCTCGACATCGTCACCGGTGCTTCCGACACCCCACACGACATCGTCGAGATCGTGAACGACCAGCGGCTGACTACCCACGCCAACGGCCGGACCGAAACCACCGCCTGGCACCTCGAGGAACGCACCGACGGCCGCGAACTGCACTACACCAGAGGCGAATGGGACGCCTTCGTCCTCGGCGCCGCCACCGGCGAGTTCTCGGTCTCGTCGACCGAGTCAGCCACGGTCTAACAACAACGCCGAAGCAAACTGAGGCGGGTACCGGGTTAGGCGTAGAAACCCGGTACCCGCCTCAGCGTTTTGATGCTCGCAGGAAACGGCCTGCGCTGCGGGCAGTTCTACCGCTGTAGTTCGTCGGGTTTCGCCCGCTCGTGCGGTCTCGCGCTGCCGTGGTGCGGTTGTGTGCTGGTCGACGTCGACGCCGGTGTGCTGGTGGGTGCCTGGTTCGGTACGGCTTGTCGAGCCAGCTGGACCGCTGGGGTCGCCGCCGTGGGTTCGCTGCTGCGAGCTGTGGGGCCGGCATCAGCGGCCTGGTTGATGGCGGCCGCGGCCTCACGGGTAGCGCGGGCCCGGGCCATCAGTTGCTCGGAGTCGTGCTCGGAGGTGTCGACGGCGGGTTGGATGTCGTCGATGATCTGGTGCGCGGTGGTCACCACCTTGGTCGCGGTAGCGCGAACAACCTCGGTGGGGTTGTCCTTGCCGGCCCATCCCGCCACGTAGGGAAATGAGTTGTCGCTGGTGTCGTATCCGAAGTGGGAGGCGATCAGGTACGCGACGGATTCGGCTTCGACTTCGCCGATGCCCCGGTGGTGCGCGGGGTCGTCGGGCGCGCGGTTGTTCGGGTCGTGCATGAGCATGTGCCCGACCTCGTGAGCGAGGGTCAGCGCTTCCTGCGCGGGCGACTGGCCAGGGGTGATGTTGATGCGCTTCTCGTGGAAGGCGGTGTAGCCGTCCTCACCGATGCGAGTGGGCTCGTGGGTGAGGGTGAAGCCGTTCTTCTCGACGATGCCGACGAGCCCCTCGTAGAGGCCTTCGGGCGCGGGGCCGTCGAGGGACACGGGTTCGGGGATCGGGAGCTCGGGCAGCGGCTCACCCTCGGTTTGAGCGATGTCGAACACCTTGACCGGCAGGGTGCCGACCATGCTCCGGATCGGCTTCGCCCCCTCGGGGACCTGGTCTTTCTTGATCGGCTTGGTGCCGGTGACCACTGTGCCGTCCTTCTCGCGCCAGCCGGTGATGCCCATCTTCGGCGCGAGGATGGTCATGCCCTTCTCGCCTTTGCGGACCTGACGGCCGAGTCCTTGCCACTGACGGTAGCCCATGACCCGGGTGGCATCGGGCCGTTGCTGGGCGATCAGCACGATGTTGTTGAACGAGTAGGTGCGGAACTGGCTGGCCACCGCCAGCCAGTCCGCCCAGTCCTCGCCGGTGGTGAGGTTTTCGACGTAGTCGGTGATTTGCTGGTGGGCCGCGTTGAGCTTCTCCTCGCGGGCGGCGCGGGCCTGCTCGGGCGAACGCCGCGGTGTCGACTTGGCCATGACGTTCACCCCTCACCGGTCGAGGTCCGGGACGCTGATGCCGGCCTGGGCCACAGCGCCGCGCAGCTGGCCGAGTTCGGTGGCCAGACGCGCGACGACGGCGGTGAGCTCGTCGAGGGTGTCCTGCTGTGCCTCGACGGTGGCCTGCAGTCCGAGCACGGTGTCACCGAGCGGGGTCGGTTGCGGGTTGGTCATGGTGTCCTCCTTGTTCAGTCCGAGCAGACGTGGATGTCTCGGCCGAGGCCGAGTTCGGAGATGGCCAGCAGCCCGGCGAGGTCGGCGAGGACCTCGGGCCCGTGGGGTGCGGGGATGCCCCAGCACTGCAGGCGGCCGCGGCCGTTGCTGCCGCCGTGCAGGCGCAGGGACCGCGCCGGGGTGGTGGCCAGGCCCGCGGCGATCAGGGCCTGACTCAAGGCGTTTTCAACCTGGTCGCGCCGGGCTTGCCAGTCGTCCACGCCAACGGTGGTGTAGAGCATGAAACGGCGGGAGCCGTTGGCGTAGTCCTCGACACGGCGCAGCTCGGCGCCGTCGACGTGCTCGGGGATGTAGGTGCCGGTGCGGGCCCGCAGGGCGATGAACCAGCGGCGCAGGCCGCGCCACCAGGACCGGTACCGGCAGGGCGTGGGGTCCGGGTACGGCTGGATGTTGGGCAGGGTCACGGTTCACCTGCCGATCTCGTCGCGCCAGGTTGCTGCCCCGCGTCCGGGTCGCAGGGGGACCGTGTTGCACACCTGCTGCGCCGGGGCCGGCGGCGTGGTCGCCGCGGGCCTGGCCGGGCTGGCCTGCTGGGCCAGGGCCGCGGCCTGCGAGCCCCGGGACGCCTTGTGCAGGACCGCGTCGAGCGCGGTGGTGGAGGTGTGCAGGACATCGGCGGGTTGCAGGCCGGGGTGCTGGGCGGCCTTGGTGACCGATTCGGCGGCGGTGTGGGTGAGGCGGCTGATCGAGCCACGCAGCACCGCATCGGCGCAGTGCTGGGCGTGCCCGTCGCCGAGCGGAATGGTTTGGCCGGCTTCGGCGAGGTCCTCGACGTCGAGACCCTCGCCGTGGACGGGGCTTTGCCGCTGCTGCTCCCACGCGACGGTGATCACGTCGACGCGCGTGCCCGTGGCCGCAGCGCTGGCGTGCACAGCGACGGTGGCCCGCCAGGTATTGCCCAGCTCGGGGTCGGCGAAGTCCTCGGGGGTGACCGTGTTGGCGAGGTCGAGCTCGTCGAGCACCCGGGGGTTCGCGATCGCCTCGCTGATCAAGCCGTATTCGGCGTCGCGGGTGGCCTCGGTAGTGGGGCGCTCGCCGTCGAGGCCGGCGACGTCGAGCGGGGCTCGCGGGGCGAGCTCGCCGCCGGTGCGGTCGGTGAGCGCTGACCACCGCTGCTGTGCGTGGTCGACCTCGGTGAGGGCGTTTGTGACCACGCCGAGCATGTCGGCCAGGTCGGGGCTGGTCTCGGCGGCCTGACCGACGCGGATGCCGGCGGCCTGGACCTGGCGGCGGATCGAGGACTCCAACACGATGCGGGCGTAGGCCTCGGGCTGCGCGACCCGGTTCGGTGGTGCGGTCGCGATGAGCTGGTGCAGGCCGGGCGCGGTGAGCGCGCTGCTGCGCTGCACCGACGGGTCGCTGGATTGCTGCAGCCGCTCCAGCACCGTCACGGGCGTCACCCCGGGGACCTCGTAGTGGGCGCGGAGCTCCTCGTCCAGGCGCTCCTCCGTCTCGGCGGCCGACAGCTCGACGACGTCCCCGTACCCGTCGAGCTTGTAGCGGGTGGAGTCGTAGACGACGCCGCCGACGACGATGTCGTTGCCGATCACGTCGCGTCTGAAATCGAAGTCGGGGCCGTCGTCTCGCTCGGCGTCGTGCTCGGCGACCATGTCCGTGATGATCGTGTAGAGCACCTGGTGGGCCGGGCTGCGGAAGTCGTCGGCTTCCAGCCAGTCGAGCGCGCGGATACGGCCCGGCGAGTCCAGCAGGACGCCGAGCAGTGAGCGCTCGGCGAAGTCGCGGGGGTTCATCGCTCCTCCTGGTGGTCAGCGCGGGTGCGGGTCTGTAGGGCTTGGGTTCCGGCAGCCAGACGGCGGGCGAACTCGTCGAGCTGGGCGGCGCGCGCGTCGTCGGCGGGCTGGTAGTCGTGGGCGTCTTCGGGGATGAGCCACCAGCGGCCGGCGTGGTGCACCGGGCCGGGGATGCCGTCGGGCAGCAGCGGGATGGCCTGCCCGGTGGCGAGGTGGAAACGCATCTGCTCGGCGGTGATCGTGTTCAAGGCGTTGTGCCTCCTCAGAAGGTGTTTTCGCAGTCCATGCCCGCGTCGGCCGCGGCGGAGTTGAGCAACTCCAGCAGTGCCTCGGGGGCGCCGTCGTCGCCGGTGATGGTGGTGCGGTTGTCCAGCCACCACGAGGACCGGGTGATCCGGCCGGCGGTGTCGAGGGCGTCCTGGAAGCTGTCTTCGTCGCCGTTGCCCTCTTCGACCAGGTGGGTATACAGGCCCCGCATCGCCTGGTAGCGCACGCGGGAGGCCCACCCGACCGCCTTTTCCGAGCCGGTGAGGGGCAGCGCCTGGGTCTGCTCTTCCCACTCCTGCACCTCCGCGGCCTCGGCGGCACGCCGTTTCTGCAGCCATTCCTGCTTGTCGTCGATCCATTCCCGGCCCTCGCCGTTGTCGGCCCGGTTCTGGAGGTAGCAGGCGCGGCAGACCTGGTTGCGGGTCAGCCAGCGCGCGAAACCCGCGCGCTCGTGCGGCTTCTTGTGCGAGAGGTCCTTGTCCTCGGTGTGCTGGCACGTGTCGTTGTCGTAGGTGATCGTCCAGTGGGTTGCGATCGTCATTTCGCTTTCCTTTCTTCTCGCTTACAGGGCGTGGGCGGGGCGTGGGCGACCCGTTTGGCCTGGTACATGTCGTGATCGGCTTCGGTAATCGCCGAGCTCGGGGTGTGGTGGCCGGGGCTGCTGATCCCGATCGAGACACCGATCGGGATCGCCAGCTCGGCGCTGAGGGGCACGGGCGCGGCCAGGCGGGCGGGCAGCGTGGCGTCGCAGGCGTGCTGCCACCGGGTGATGAACACGAGCTCGTCGCCGCCGTAGCGGCCCAGGACGGCGACGGGCCCGAAGGCGCGGGCCAGTCGCAGCGCGACGGTCCGCAGGACGACATCGCCTGCCTGGTGGCCGTATTGGTCGTTGATCTGCTTGAACCGGTCGAGATCGAGCAAACCCGCCACGGAGTCGTGGCGGCACCAGGCCAGCCGGGCGGCGCGATCCCACGCCGCGCGCGTGAGCAGCCCGGTGACCTGGTCGTGCTGGGCGTTGTGGAGCTCACGGGTTCGGTACCGCAGACGGTGTGCGGTGGTGGCCCACCCGGTCGCGGTCGCGGCGGCGACGGCGGTGGCCGTCGCCAGCAGCGGCGCGCGGTGCTGCACGGGGATGTTTCGCCAGCTGTTCATACGATCACCGGCGGTGCAGTCGGTCGTAGAACCGGTGGCGGGGGACGGTGGCCAGCTCGTGGTGCAGGACCCCGGCCTGCTGGCCGGTGTCGAGGTTGATCGCGCGGGCGGTCCAGGTCTGGCGGCCGATGTTGCCCACCTCGCCGCGCTCGACTTCGATGCGCACCTGCTGGCCGGGCAGGGTGGGGGAGGTGTGCTCGTAGCGGCCGCCGCGGCCGAGCATCGCGAAGTCCTCGGGCACTTCCGGGGCCAGCAGCTGCCAGGTGGCGTCTTCGAGCATGGCGATGAGGTAGGCGGTGGCCAGCACCGGTTCACCGCGGGCGGCGAGCAGGCTGCCGGGCAGGATGCTCGGCACGGTGTGCGCGTCGGTGATCAGGCGTTGGCACTGGTGGCGGCGGGTCGGGTCGGTCATGACATCTCCAGTGGTGCGGCGGCGGTCTGGTGCGGGTCTTCGCGCAAGCCGGGTGCGTCGAGGGCGCGCCAGGAGATCGCGCAGTCCTGGCAGACCCATCGGCCCAGGGGTGCGGGCATCCATCGGGCCGGGCGGCGGCATTCCGGGCAGACCGGGTTCGGCGCGGGCGAGCCGGTGCTGGTGGTGCGCGGTGCGGTGGTGGTCATGACGGGTTTCCTTTCGCGTGTTCGGAGTGCTCACCCGCACAGGGGCGGGGCGCCTTGCTGCTGGTGCCAGCTGACGGGGTTGACCGGCTCTCCGTTGACCTCGACCTGGTAGTGCAGGTGCGGTCCGGTGGATTCGCCGCGGTTGCCGATCTCGGCGATGGGCTGGCCGGCGGCGACCTGGGCTCCGACCTCGACGAGGTTGCGGTTGTTGTGGCCGTAGATGGTCACGACGCCGTTGGCGTGGGCGACCTTGACCCACAGCCCGTAGCCGGAGGCCGGGCCGGAGGCGATGACGCGGCCTGCGGAGGCGGCGAGGATCGGGGTGCCGATGGTGTTGGCGATGTCCTGGCCCTTGTGCATCTCGCCCCACCGGGCGCCGAACCCGCTGGAGCAGCGGCCTTGCGCGGGCGTGATCCATCCACCGGCGGCGACGGGGCCGCCGCTGGGCTGGGTGGGGGCCGGCATCGAGATCTCGGCGGCCATCTTGCGGATCTTCTTGACGTAGTTCTGCGTCTCGGAGTACGGCGGGATGCCGCTGTACTCCTTCACGGCTCCGAACCCGGCGTTGTAGGCGGCGAGGGCGAGGTCGACGACGTCGCCGGGGATGTTGGCTTCCTTGATGTCGCGGACCTGGTCGCACATGTAGCGGGCCTGGCTCGCGATGGCATCGGCCGGGTTGCGCGGGTCGCGCTGCCCGTCGCCGTCACCGTCCACACCAGACGATGCCCACGTGGCCGGCATGAACTGGGTCAGCCCCTGGGCGCCGACGGGGGAGACGGCGTGCTCGTTCCACCCGGATTCCTGCTCGATCTGGGCTCCGAGCAGCGGGGCGGTGATTTCCGGGCAGGTCCCGGCGGCCTTGTTGATCAGCGGCACGTACTTTTCGGGCACGGAGCCGGGTTTGAGCTGCTCACCGGCGCCGACGGTGCCGATACCGCCGGTGGCCTGGGCCTGTTGTTGGTGGGCGGCGCCGACGGTCATGACGGCCAGGACGCCGGTCATGATCAGGGCGAAGAACCCGAAGGCGCCGCAGCCGACGGCGCTGCTGCGGGGGCTCACGGCTGGCCCGCCGCTTCGGTGAGCTGGAGCTGGTCGACCAGCCAGCGGTCGGGCGCGGCGCTGGCGGTGCAGTAGACGGTGATCTCGGGCAGGTTCTGGTGCCAGCCGTCGTCGCCGATCGCGGTGCGGGCGATCTGCAGTGCGACGTACTGGTGCTGGGTGTCCGGGATCGGCGGGGGCTCACCGATGTAGGGCACGGTGTGGGCGGTGATGTGGGCCCGGTGCGCGGCCCATTCACTCCATTGTGGAGTCGCTCGGGGCAGGGGTCCGGCGGCCAGGTGCTGCTGCAGGGCGGGGGTGCCCCAGCGCATGGCGGCGCGGTGGCGGGCGGCGTCCGGTGCGGTGTCGGTGCGGGTGTCGGGGGACAGCCACGTGATGGCGGCCGCGGTGCAGGCGTCGACGGCCTGCTGGTGGGGGCTGCTGGATGAGGGCGCGGCCGCCGGGGGAACCGGGGTAGTGGAGGTGGGCCCGGCGCACCCGGCGGCCGCGTACGCCGCCAGCAGCGCGGCGGCTACTGCTCGCCGGCCTCGCCCTGCTCGCGGAATTCCTCCTCGGCGGGATCGCGAATCCCCAGCTGCGCGAGTAGGTCCGTCTTCGAGAAGCGCCACTCCTTGCCCAGCCGGGACGCACCGCTGATGTGTCCCTCGCCCGCCAGGCGCTGCACGGTCCTCTCGGTCATGCGCAGCACCAACGCGGCCTCGCTGGTTTTCAGTAGCGGCGGCATCGCCGCGACCGCAGCCCGCCAGCGCTGCGCGGTCATCTGTTCGGGCGCCTGCTCCTCGGAGGGCGGCTCGCTCATCGCCTGGACTCATTCCTGCTCGACCTCACGGACTTGGTCATTCTCGCCCCTGCTGGTTGGGACGACGTCGTCAGGCACACCATAGAGCCATTTGAGGTCGTTTAACAACGTTTCCCGACTTTGATGTTGTTTGAGTACCTTTATGGGCTAGTATGGTCGTATGACGACGAATAGAGCCGTTACGGTCCCGGCGGTGCTCGCGCCGTTCCGGTGGGCGGCGAGTCAGTCCTCCGCGGACCTCGCCGCTAGCCGCGTGGGCCTGGCCGGTGTGCAGCCGCCTCCGGCCTGGCGCCAGGTACCGGCCTGGTCGGGGCCCGAACCGTTTCCTCCGTGGCCCGACGCCGGGAGCCTCAACCCGGCGTATTGGCTGGTCGGCCTGCATGGCGGCGCGGGCGTGTCGACGCTGTGCGCGGCCTGGCCGGCGGCCGGGGACGCCCGGCGGTTCCTGCCGCCCGGCCATCCGGCCACCTACGCCGCGACGCGATCCCCCTACGTGGCCGTGGTCGCCCGTACCCACCGCGAAGGGCTCGTCCACGCCCAGGATTTCGCGCGGCAGATCGTGTGCGGGCTGATCCCGCCCTCCGTGCAGGTCCTGGGCCTGGTCCTGGTCGCCGACGCCGAGCGGCGCCCGGACAAGGAGCTGCGCCAGTTCGCCGACGTCGTGGCGAGCGGTTATCGGCGCTGCTGGCGGGTGCCGTGGGTGCCCGAGTGGCGCAACCAGCGGCCCACGCCGCACGACCTCCCCGCGCGGCCGCGCGCATCGCCGACGATCTCGCCGGACTCACCGGCGCCGTCGCTACCCGAAAGGACTGATGATGATCCACACCGCAATCGAAGTGCTCACCCAAGTGCCCCCGGCGATCCCGGACCCGGGTGGGCCCGTCGCTCCTCCCGGTTCCAACGGCGTCATGACGATCATGCGCTGGGTGATGTGGGTGGTCTTCGCGCTCTGCTTCCTCGGTACAGCCGCCATCGCCGGAAAAATGGCGCTGGAACACAACTCCCCGCACGGCGGTGGGATGGCCGTGACGAACCTGTGGAAGCCCCTCACCGGGGCCATCGTCGCCACCAACATCACCGGCATTCTCGCGGGGGTGGCGACCTTCGCATGAACACCTCACAGTCTTCTGACCAGCGCCCGCGCCTGGGACGCCGCCACATCGCCACCATCGCGGCCGTGGTGTTCCTGGCGGTGATCGCGAGCGTGGCCATCACGATCGCGGTCACCGGCCCGTCGACCCCAGAGCAGCAGCGGCCGGCACCCCCGTCCCGGCCGAGCGCTCCGGCACCCCCGGCCGACCGGCCTCCGCAGGGCGACCAGGCCCTGCCGGTCGCCGCGCCGTGCGGTGCGGTGGGAGCTGGTGCAGCGCATCGCTGTTCCGGTTTCGGCCGAAGCGGGCCCATACAGCCACGCCGGTGCGGTTGCTTCCGGCTTCCAGCGCTCCCCGGTGGGGGCGCTGATGGCGGCCACGCAGATCAGCACCCGGTACCTGGTCTCCCCCGGTGACGGGTGGCGGCAGGTCACCGAGCAGCAGGTCCTGCCCGGTCCCGGCCGCGACCTCTACATGCGAGCCCGCGCGGCGGCCGGTGATGACCTCGGCGAGGCGATCACGCAGCTCGCCGGGTACCGGTTCGTGACCTACTCGCCAGACGTTGCGGTGATCCAGTTGGCCAGCAAGTCCACCAACGGTGGGCTGGTCGGCACGACGATCACCGTCCGCTGGTCGGGCGGCGACTGGCGGCTGGAGCTTCAGCCCAACGGCGGCGCCTCCCCGGCCTCCGCACCTCTGGCCGATCTCACCTACTACACGGCGTTTTCGGGGGTGAACTGAGATGGGGATGTGCGATACCCCTGAGATGGCGGTGGTGTGCGCAACCAGTCCCACCGTGGCGGGAGCCAGCCTCATCGGCTCGGGCGCCGCCAGCATCGCGGGCTCGGCCTTCGATTCGTGGATGAAGGGCATGGCCGATGCCCTCGTCGACGCGATGGGAAAGATCCTCGGGTTCCTGTGGACATGGTGGATACACATCCCCACCCCGGGGATCTCGGCCACCGCTGGGCCCGTTTCGCAGGTCCAGCACCATCTGGCCTGGTACATGATGGTCGCGGCCGGGATCGGCCTGCTCGTCGGCGCCGGGAAACTCGCGCTGTCGACCAACGGCGGGCAAGAGCTGCGCGAGACCGGTCTCGGCTTGGGCCGGTGGGTGCTGCTCTCGACCGCCGGTACCGCCGGAGTCGGGCTGCTGGTGCAGGCCGGGGACGAGTTTTCGACCTGGATCATCCAGCGGGCCGCGGGCAAGGATCTTGCGGCGGCCGTCGGTTCCTACCTGGTGTTTTCGGCCCCCGGTTCGCCCGGGATGACGCCCACGCTAGTGATCATCCTGGCGATCATCGCCATCTTCGCCGCGTTCATCCAGGCGGCGCTGATGTTCGTGCGCGCCGGAATGCTGGTGCTGTGCGCCGGGGTGCTGCCGCTGGCAGCGGCCGCCGGCATCGGTGGCGGGGCCGGGAAGAAAACGATGGACAAGCTGCTGTCCTGGATGATCGCGTTCGTCCTGTTCAAACCGGTCGCGGCCGTGGTGTACGCGGCGACGTTCTGGACGATCGGCGCCTCTGACGCCAACGCCCAGATCGCCGGGCTGTTCATGCTCGTCCTGGCCAGCTGCGCCCTGCCCGCCTTGATGCGGGTGATCACCCCGCAGGTGGAGTCCCTGACCAGTTCCGGCGGCAACAGCGGCGCGGGCATGGCCGCCGGGCAGGCCGCCGCCAGCGGCGCACGGATGCTCACCTCCGGATCCGGGCGCACCAACGGTGCCTCGGCGCCCTCGCGCGGCGGCGCCTACCAGCCGGGCCTGGCCGCCCCGAGCGGGGCCACCGGATCCGGCCCGCGCGGCCCGGTCGGTCCGTCCGGCAGCGCCGGTCTCGGTGCCGCCGGTGGCGGCGGAGCAGCCGGGGCGGGAGCGGGCGCCGGGGCGGCCGCCGCGGGCCCGGCCGGAGCGGTCGCCGCGGGCGGAGCCAAGACGGTCGGTGCGGTCAAGCAGACCGCGCAAGGCGCAGCCGAGCACGGCGCCAATCCCAATGACCAGCAGCCCCCACCTTCCGGTGGGTCGCAGAACCCGCCCGGCGGGTCGAGGAGGTAATCCGATGAGCACCGACACCCGCTCCGCAGCCGTAGCAAGCGAGCCTCGTTATGGAAACTGGCGCAAGCCCCGCAGCTTCGGGCTCCTCGGGCTCAGCTTCGGGCCCACCATCGGCGCCCTGGCCTGGCTGCTGACCTCGTTCGTTGTCATGATGATCTCGCTGCCGCTGGGCTGGGCGATGCTCGCCCTCGGCGCGCTGGCGCTGGCACCGCTCGCACTGCGGGTCCGCGGCCGCACCCTGTACTCGCTGCTGCTGGCCCGGTCGGCGTTCAACCGTGGCCGCCGGCACCGCCAGCACCTGCACCTGGCCGGGCCGCTCGGCGTCATCCCGGGCGCGACCCACCGGCTGCCCGGCCTGCTCGCCGCCACCAACCTGCACACCGCCCAGGACTCCTACGGCCGAGAGTTCGGCCTGCTGGAACACACCGGCACCGGCCAGTTCTCCGCCGTGCTCCGTGTGGACCCGGAGGGGTCAGGGTTGGTCGACCAGGACAGGATCGACCAGTGGGTCGCCGGGTGGGGCGACTGGCTGGCCCGCCTGGGCCAGGTCCCCGGCCTGGAGGGTGTGCAGGTCACCGTTGAAACCGCCGGTGACTCCGGCCAGCGCCTGGCCGCCGAAGTCGACCGGATCACCACCCCCACCAGCCCCCAACTCGCACGCGAGGTGCTCACCGAAACCGCCGCCTCCTACCCGTCGGCAGCCGCGTCCGTGAACACCTGGGTCGCCATCACCTGGCGAGCCGCGGTCACGCCGGGCGCCAAGGCCAGGTCACTGGCCGACATGGCTGCCGAAATCGGCGCGCGCCTGCCCGCGCTCGGCCAGGACCTGGCCCTCACCGGCGCCGGGTCGGCGCGGCCGATGACCGTCCGCCAGCTCACCGAACTGGCCTTCGTCGCCTACAACCCGGACCTGGCCGATGACCTCGACCGCGCCCGCGGCGAGCACGACATCACCTGGACCAGCGCCGGACCCGCCGGCCTCGCCGTCGAGAAGCGCGACCGCTACCTGCACGGCGGCGGCATCTCCGTCGTGGACGCAATGGAGGAGGCACCGCGCGGCGCCGTGCTCTCCAGCGTGCTCGGCGATCTGCTGGCGCCGCACCCGGACTTCACCCGCAAGCGGGTGATGTTGCATTACCGCCCGCACGACCCGGGCACCTCCGCCCGCATCGTCGAGCGCGACCTGCGCAACGCCCGCAGCAACGCAACCCAGCGCCGCAACACCCACGCCCGCGACGACGCCGACGTCCGCGCTGCCCAGCAGCAGACCGATGAGGAAGCTTCCGGCGCCGGCCTGGTCAGCTTCGGGCTGATCGCGACCGCGACGGTCCTCGATCCCGAACAGATGCGAGTCGCTGAAGCGACCCTGCACAACAACGCCGCCGCATCCCGACTGGTACTGCGCCGGGCCTACGGCGCCCAGACCGCCACGTTCGCCGTGGGTCTCGGCCTGGGCCTGCAGCCCGACGCCGTGGCCACCCTCGGCGGCCTGACCGAGGGGGAGTAACCGATGCCCACCATCTACCCGACCCGCACGGGTTTCCGCGGTCCGCTCGCCGGGCGCGCGTCCTATGTGGAAGCCCCGCCGATGTGGCGTGCGACCAGCGTGCAGGCCTGCGGCCTGTGGCCTTTCGGCGTCGCCTCCGGTGCGCCAACGATCGGCACCCCGATCGGCCGCCACATCGACAACGGCGCGACGGTGTGTTTTGACCCGATCTCGTGGTTTTCGCGTGCGCAGCTGATCTCGACGCCGATCGAATACATACTGGGCAAGCCCGGTTTGGGCAAGTCCACGTTCGTGCGGCGTCAGGTCATCGGCGCCGCGGCCCAGGGCGTCACGCCCCTGATCCTGGGGGACCTGCGCCCGGACTACGTCGACGTCGTCCGGGCGCTCGGCGGCCAGGTGCTGCAGCTCGGCCGCGGCCTCGGCAGCCTCAACCCGCTGGATGTCGGCGCGCTCGGCGCGATCATCCCGCAGCTCGACGACCGGGCCGCCGACCAGGTGCGCGCCGAAGTGCACGGCCGGCGGCTGCACATGGTCGCCTCACTCGTCGAGCTCGTGCGAGGCAACCGCGTCAGCGACCACGAGGAGACGATCCTGGGGGCAGCGATCCGCATCCTCGACGGTCGGTTCGAGGGCCGCCCCGCGCCGCTGTTGAGCGATCTGATTGCCCTGATCGACGAAGGCCCCGACGAGTTGCGCCGCTACACCCTCTCGCGGGGTTCGGATGAGGCCTACCGCGCGGCGGTCGATCCGCTGCATCTGTCGTTGATGGCCACCATCGACGGCGCGTTCGGCGACGTCTTCGCCCGCCCGTCCACGGTGCACATCGACGCCGACGCGACCGCAGTGTGCATCGACGTCAGCGCGCTGCCGCTGCACGACGAGCGCCTCACGGCTGCGGTGCTGCTCGCGTCCTGGAACCACGGGTTCGGTGCCATCGAGGCGAGCAACAAGTTGGCCGATGCTGGTGTGCGGGTGCAGAAGCGTTTCTTCGTCGTCATGGACGAGTTGTGGCGGGTGCTGCGACACGGACTTGTAAAGCGCCTGGACGAGATGACCCGCATCAACAGGCAGTGGGCGACCGCGTGCGCCTACATCACCCACTCCTCGCTCGACGCCGAAACCGCCGATCGGACCGAGGATCGCGCCGCGGCGCGCGGGTTCATCGAGCGCGCCGGTGCGGTCGTCGAGTTCGGGCTCCCCCGTAGGGAGATCGACGGCCTCGGGCAGATCGTCGACCACTCCAGCGCCGAACGCCGACGCCTGACCGAGTGGAGCGCACCCGGCGCCTGGAACCACGCCGAAGGCACCCAAGAACCCCCGCCCGGCCAGGGGAAATGCTTGATCAAGGTCGGCAGCCGCCCGGGCATTCCGACGCAGGTCATGCTCACCGAGGCCGAGAAGCTCGCCGGAGTGCACAACACCAACCGGAGGTGGGCCGAATGAACGCCACCCGCCCCGCAACGCCAGGGCACCCGATGGTGCCCCTGGCACTGCTCGGCGCCTACACGGCGATCTCAGCACTGCTGTGGCTGGCCTGCGGGCTCGGCGGCCTGCTGGCCGGCACCGGCTGGACCGGCGGGACCCCGATCACCGCCGTGGTCGACCTGGCACTGGGCACCGCCACCTGGCCCGGCGCCTACGGCTGGATCGCCCTGGTCGCGATCGTGCTGGTCCTGGCCACCCCCGCGGTGCTGGTAGTCCTGAAGATCGCCCGTCGTCGCCGGGCAAAGACCCGCGTCGACGACAGCACCCAACACCTGGCCAAACCCTCCGAATACGCCGCCTACAGCCCCGAAGGAATCAAGGAGTCCGCGCAACGGCTTCGCCGCGGCGGCATCGACCCGGACAACCCCGACGAACACGGTGTCCTCATCGGCGAGGCTCTGCCCTCACACGTGCCATTCCGAGCTTCCTGGGAGGACGTCAGCGTCTTCGTCGCCGGTCCCAGGACCGGTAAGACGACCTCGTGGGTCGTGCCCGCGATCGTCAACGCCCCCGGCCCGGTCGTCGCGACCAGCAACAAGCGCGACATCCACGACCACACGCGCGGCGTACGCGAGCAGGTCGGAACCTGCTACGTCTTCGACCCTCAGTCGATCGCCAAGGTCGAACCGAGCTGGTGGTACAACCCGCTCAGGGCGGTCACCGGCCCCCGCAAAGCCTCGGAATTGACCGCGCACTTTGCGGCGGCAACCACCGCTCCGGACGCCAGCAAGGACAGCTACTTCGACACCGAAGGCGAAAACCTCTGCGCCTACTTCTTCCTGGCTGCGGCGCGCTCGGGTAAACCGATCACGCAGGCCTACGAATGGATCACCGACCACCGCGCCGCACGCCAGGCTCTCGACTGCCTCCGGCCTGAGGACCGGCTCATCGCGGGCAAGCTCCGCAAGCTCATCGAGCTCCCGGAAAAGCAGCGGGAAGGCGTGTTCGGCTCCGCTCTCAAGTTGTTGCAATGCCTGGAGGAACCGAGCGTGCTGAGGTGGGTCACCCCGCCGCCGGACGACGAAGACCGGCCGGAGTTTGCCCCGGAAGAGTTCGTGAACAGCACCCACACCCTCTACCTGCTTTCCAGGGAAGGCGTCGGCAGCGCTGGGCCGCTCACCGCGGCGCTGACCTTCGACATCATGGAGGCCGGCCGCGAACGCGCGGCCGACTTGCCCGGTGGCCGACTCGACCCGCCGATTCTGTACATACTGGACGAAGCGGCGAACGTGGTCAGGATTCGCGAGCTGCCCAACCTCTACAGCCACTTCGGCTCGGCCGGCCAAAACGTGCTCACCATCGTTCAGAGCTGGGAACAGATGGTGGAGGCCTGGGGCCGCTCCGGAGCCCAAAAGCTATGGGACGCCTCGAACGTACGCGTCTACGGCGGCGGCAACGCGGACGCTGACTTCCTGGAGAAGGTCTCGAAGCTGGTCGGGCCGATGGACGAGGTCGTGTGGTCGACCACCTACGACCGTCACGGCGGCGGCAGCCGCTCGTCGAGCGTGCGCACCAAGCAGATCCTGGACGTCGCCGACTTGCAAGCGCTGCCCCGCGGCCGCGCGCTGGCCCTCGCCAGCGGCAGCCCAGCGGTGATGTTGCAGCCGGTGCCCTGGATGTCTTCACCGTGGGCGGACAAGGTCCGTGCCAGCCTCGAAACCTACGAACCGACCGGCCGCACCGAACCCGCCGCCGACGATGACGATGA